>JAYVEJ010000772.1:0-2798 GCA_043748885.1 Luteolibacter sp.
TCCACCACCGTCAGTGCCGCATCCGGCAGCTATATCTTCAGCGGTGGACCGCTTGCTGGCAGCGGCTCACTCACCAAGAGTGGTTTGGGCTCGCTCACCCTCGCCTCCACGAACTCCTACTCGGGTGCCACCGTTGTCAACGGCGGCACGCTGGTGGTGAACGGGACAAGCGCGGTCGGTGGCAGCACCAATTTCAGCGTGGCGGCTGGGGCGATTCTCCAGTTGGACGGAACAACTGGCGCGAAAAAACTCTGGCCTGAAGCTTCAGGCTCACTGACCGGTGCAGGCACGGTGAATCTCCCTCTAAACGGCCAGGCTGGTGTCGGAACCACCTTCGATATGAGCACGTTCACCGGTAATTTGAATATCTCCGGTGGCATGATGGGCGTGAATACTGTCCATTCTCCGGGATTTGTCAGCCCCGTCAACGGCACGATCAATGTGGGAAATGCCACGACGCTGTATCTAGGCTGGACCGGCTTCGTCTTGAACACCACCGTCAGGCTGAATAGCAGCACGGACAACGGCGAGAATCTCGGTGTCCTTCGAGCATCCAATGGCACGCTCAACGGCGCGCTGATTCTCGGGGCGAACACCAAGATTGGAGCCGATCCGACATTGATCATCAACGCAGTGATCAGTGACGAGGGAAATGGCTTTGGGTTCACCCAGGTTGCGAGCGGCACAGTAACACTTACCGCTGCAAATACCTACACTGGCCCGACGACCGTCAACAGCCCGGCGACGCTGAAATGCGACATCCCCAACGCTCTCGGCGGCGGTGCCTTGAGCATCAACGGCATGGTGAACCTGAACTTTGTCGGCACCAAGAACGTCGCTTCCTTAACTCTCGGCGGAGTGGCCATGACCGCCGCTGGCACCTACGGCTCCGTTGCTTCCGGTGCCAATTTCCCGGATGATACCTACTTCACAACGGGTAGCACCGGCACGGTGACGGTGACGGCGGGAAGCAACTACGACACTTGGCTCAGCGGGTTCACCTTCGCGCCAGGTGCCGACACCACCGCTACGGGTGATCCAGATGGCGACGGCGTGACCAACCAGAAAGAATATGCCTTCGGTCTCAACCCGACACTTGGCTCGTCGGTCAATCCGATCACCCAGCAACTCGACAAGGTCACCGGCAACTTCCAGTACACCCGACGTGCAACCCCGGCTGCTACCGGTCTTACCTACACCGTGCTCACCTCCACCAATCTCGTCACTTGGACGACGGGCGGCGCGACCGAAACTGGTTTCACGACCGCCGGTAACATCGAAACGGTGACGGTGAATGTCACTGCCCCTGCGGTTGACGGCAAGCTGTTCGTGCGGGTGAAAGCCGCACCAGCCCCGTAATTGGCGGAGCCACGAATCCACTAACACCAAAGGCCGGGGGATCACCTCCGGCCTTTTTGCTGCAATGAGATCGACTAAACCTAAATAGGAAGATGGTAACCACTGATTGAACTGATTTTTAAGAGGTCGGAACAGACTACGAATTCACCCAAAAGGTGAGTCGAATTGCTGCCATTTCTTTCAGTGAAATCAGTCAAAATCAGCGCAATCAGTGGTAAATTTCGGAGTTAACACCTTTGTCATTTTCTTTTTAGGCTAAAGGCCTGTGCCTCTGTCTTGATTAAAACAGCAACCACTGCAAACGCGACGACGACGTGTGGCAACAGGATCGAGAAACCGACTTCGTCGCGTCAACGTCGCCCAAGAATCTCGCGCTGACCCGCAATGCCCTGTTCGCCATCATTCCATTTGACGAGAACAAGAAGCTCCCCTCCTTAATTGGCGACTAGCAGGACAACCAATAGCTCGCCATCAAACTTATCCTCAACGCCCGCCCGTTTCCATGACCCCTCAGGCCAAACGCCCTGGTTTTGCGGTGCCTTAGTTGGTTTTTACGGGAGTCCAGATGAAGTGTCCTCTTTTGCTTTCTTTTGCGGTTGGCGGAAGTCAGAAAAACCGAAGATGCGGGGCAGGATGCCACCGGTGTTGACAACAAAGTAAACCGCACGGCTGCGGGGATCGTGGGACCAGTTGGTCTCGCACAGCGGTTCGACGCGTTGTTTGCCGGGTGGGAGGAACTGAATGTTGACGTGGTAGTCTTCCAGCTTGGTAGCGGGTGCCTCGAGAATGAGGCGGGAGTTCGGAGCGAGGGCAAGTTTCTGCGAACCGACGATGCCGCCGATCTTACTTTCGGTGAGATTGAACCAAAGCATTTGGCCGAGTTTAAATTTGTCGGCACTGGCGTTGACGATTTGAATTTTCACCGGGGCGACTTTGTTTGAAGCGTCGTTGGAAACGATCAGGTAGAAGTCGGAAATGGCGGCGGCGAGAAGTGCTTTAGGCGCGTCCGGTGGGATCACGGGTGGGGTGCCAGCCGTCGCGGGTGGGGCCGGCGGCTTGGGCAGCAAGGTGAGCGTGAGATCGCCGGGGATGATCTTATAAGTCGGGGAAAACCCCATGCGGGTGAGTTCGACTTCCTGGGAGGACGTGCCATCGAAGAGCTGGAGCTTTTCCGGGCCGTCGTCAGTTCCATCAAGAAACAGGATGCGGCAGGTGCGAGAACCTTCGTCTGCGGCTTGCGCGGCGAGGCTAAGGAGAAAGAGGGCGAAAATGGGAAGACGCATGAGCGGACGAGAATCGGGATTTTAGTTAGATTTCCCCAGCGGAGAGCCAGCGGAAGGAGACGAGTTGATAGCGCCTGCCGAAGGTGAGGTTAAGGGCGGACGTGGGAAGGGTGGTCAGCTCGGCGGCGTCCGTGGGATCGACATAATCACGGGTGC
>JAYVEJ010000773.1:0-2798 GCA_043748885.1 Luteolibacter sp.
CTTTATCTAACGTCCTCACTCGCCATCACCTTCCCCTTCAACATCGTCTTCGGCATCCCGCTCTATCATGAGTTTGCCAAATTTCTCCTCAGCCATTGAACCATGAAAACCAAACACATCATCGCCATCGTCGCCGCTGTCTCTCTAACTGGCTGCGCCACCTCGGTGGTCCAGACCAAAGAGTCCCAAGCATCCATCACCCCCGAGCAGGCCATTAGCAAGCTGCGGGAGGGCAACGCCAGATTCGTCGCTCGAAAAAGCCGACACCGTGATCTCGTCGCACAATCTAGAAAGACCGCGACCGGCCAGTTTCCCTTTGCCGTCGTGCTCGGCTGCATCGACTCGCGCAGTTCCAATGAAATCATCCTCGATCAAGGCATCGGCGATATTTTCAGCGCCCGCGTCGCGGGAAATGTCCTGAATGATGATCTGCTGGGCAGCTTGGAATTCGCCACCGCCAAGGCCGGTGCGAAGGCCATCCTCGTTCTCGGCCACACCCGCTGTGGCGCGGTGGGCGGCGCGTGCCACAATGCCCAGCTCGGCCACGTCACCGGGCTGCTAGAGAAAATCAAACCGGCCGTCCGCAAGGTTTCGCGCAGCGGGCATTCAGAAAAAGAAGGGCCGGTGTTCGAGGATCTCGTTGCGGCGGAAAACGTTAGACAAGTGGTCTCACAGATCCGCGCCCGCAGCAGCATCGTCCGCGACTTGGAGGCGCAGGGAAAACTCGTCGTCCGCGGCGCTCTCTATCATTTGGAGACCGGCAAGGTGAAGTTTCTCCAGTGAATCACCCACCGACTCCCTTCCCGAGCGCAGGCAGGCACATCCGGAAGGTCGCGCCTGCGCCGGGCACGCTCTCTACCACGACCGACCCTTGATGATTTTCCACAATCGCCTGAACGATCGCGAGGCCGAGACCGGAGTGGCCACTCGCCGGGCCGCGCGCGGGATCGACTCGATAGAAGCGGTCGAACAAGCGTGGTAAGTGGTCGGCGGAAATCCCCGGACCCGGGTCGGTCACTTCGAGGAAGACTTGGCTGTCGTTAGAAAAAACGCTCACGCTTGCCTCACCGCCGGGCGGTTGGTGGTGGATGGCGTTAGAAATTAGATTGCCGACGAAAATTGCGAGCGCGTTTGGATCGGCCAAGCAGGGGGCGGTTTGGAGCTGCGGTAGGAGGCGGATCTGGTGTTGGTCCGCGAGCGGCTGGAGAAGCCGGATCGCGTCAGCGACGATCACGGAGTGATCGGCTGCTTCGCGATGGACTTCTGGATTGCCATCCTGCCGGGCTAACAATAGCAGCGACTCGACGAGCGTTCTCATGCGGGTGGCGGCGTGGTTGCAGTTGGAAATGATTTCCCGGTATTCGTCCGCCGTGCGCTCGCGTTTGAGGCCGCGCGAGGTTTCTGAGAGGATCACCGTTAGAGGCGTGCGCAGTTCGTGCGAAGCGTCGGCAGTGAATTCGCGCTGCCGCAGGATGGCGGCGGCGAGCCGGTCGAAGGTGTCGTTCAGCACTTGGCTCAGGCGGCTCAGCTCATTGTCGGTGTCCGCGATGTCGATCCGTTCTGAGAGTTTGCCCCTGGCGATGCGGGAGGCGGTTTGGCTGATTGCCTCGATCGGTTGGATCGCTCGTCCCGCCAGCCGCCGAGCAGGCCTAACAACCAGAGCAGCGCACCACTCGCCGAGATTTGCCAACCGAGGCGGAGCAGCACCGCGCGGTCTGCGGAAATGTCCCGCCCGACGACGACTCGGAAGCCGCGTGGCCCGCCGTGGACGAGTTCGCGAAAGTTTCCACGCATCCGTGTGAGTTGATCTTGGTTCGCAGGCAGCTTGGGAAATACCAGACTCTCCGGGGTGTTCGCCGAACGGAAAAGTGTCTGACAACTGCCGTCCCAGAAGGAGAGGTAATTACTTTCCAAAGCATCGGGGTCGAAGAGATCGCGCATCTCTAGTGGGAACTTCGAGCCATCGTCGATGCTGAGAAATCATTCGCGAATCTCGCTGGTCGTCGGCGGTCGATCATCCTTCTTTTTCTGCGAGGGAAATTCCCAGAAGCTCTTCATGACTGCCCGCTCGAACGACTCTAACTCCCGATCAATCCGCTCCCGCCGGTCCTCCGCTGCAAGCCGATAAGCGAGGATGCACAGCGCGACGATGACGCTCATCAGGATAAGTGCGTGCCAAAGCTGGAGCCGCCAACGGACCGAATGGACGAGATGGTTCATTCGAGCGAATAGCCGTGCCCGCGGCGGGTGGTGATGAACTCCGGGCCGAGCTTTTTACGAATGTTAGAAACGTGGACGTCTAGTAGATTGGAAAGCGTGTCATCGTCCTCGTCGAATAGATGTTGGTATAACTCGCTGCGACTCACCACATGACCGCGGTGGAGGGCTAAGTATTCCACCAGTGCAGATTCGCGAGCGGTCAGTGAAATTTCCACACCGTGGTGACTCACCGTGCGGGCGGCAGTATCAATCACGGCCTCACCGATTTCTATCAGGCTGGAGGCTTGGCCCGAACTGCGGCGGATCAGCGCGCGGATGCGGGCGAGCAATTCATCACTGTCGAAGGGCTTCGTTAGATAATCATCCGCGCCGGCGTCGAGGCCGCGGATGCGGTCCGGCACGGCATCGCGGGCGGTGAGCATGAGCACTGGCGTAGCTTTAAGCGGACGCAGGCGGCGCAGCACTTCCCAGCCGTCGAACACCGGCAACATGCCATCAAGGATGATGCAGTCGTAGTCGAACTCGGTGGCTTTGAAGAGCCCGGCCTCGCTATCGGCTGCGGTATCGACGGCGTAATT
>JAYVEJ010000774.1:0-2797 GCA_043748885.1 Luteolibacter sp.
ACTCACGGATTTGTTGGACGGCCAGGAGCTGACGGCGCAGGCCGGGTGATGTGGCAGGATCCGCGATGGCCCGCGTGTTAGAGCGGCTTTTACAGAGGAGTTCAAATTGTCCGTCGATGGCTTGGCCGTAGAAATGGAAAGTCTGGCAGGACGGGAGAATCGCTAACAGCGCCGCCAGCACGGATGATAACAGCAGGGGAAAGCGTGGCATGGCGTGGCGATGGATTTTTCAACCGTGAATGGACGGGACGAATAAACGCGAATGTTGTGAAACAAGAAGGAGTTTTTGAACTGACTTGGCGAAGCCAACCTCAATTATCCTTAAAATCTGATCTCGCCCGTTCATTCGAGCTTAAAAATCCTGAATGAAGTCGCCCTGAGTCCGTTCCCCTTAAGCCTTGCGGCGGGCCGCTTCCCGCGCTCCACTGCCGCCACGTATGAGCATTGCAGACAAACAGGAGCTGGTCCTTGAAGAGTTGGCACTCTTCCAAGATTGGACGGAACGCTATGAATACGTGATCGGTCTCGGTAAAAAACTCGCGCCGATGGACGCCGCTTCGCGAAACCCAGAGCACCTGATCAAGGGCTGCCAATCGCAAGTCTGGCTCGATGCGCGGCCCGAGGAGGGCAAGGTCCGTTATTTCGCGGACTCGGATTCGCTGATCACCAAGGGCATGATCGCGCTGTTCGTCCGCGTGCTGGATGGCGAAACGCCGGATGATATTCTAACGGCGGACATGGCCTTCATCGACCGCACCGGGCTGAAAGAGCATCTCGCGCCGACGCGGGCAAATGCCTTGAATCTGATGGCAAACCAGATGAAACAACGCGCGCTCGAATTTGCCTCCCGCTCATGATTGCTTCCCTCCTCGAATTCAACTGGCTCGCCGATCCCCAAGCTTGGGGTGCGCTATTCACCCTGACGATGTTAGAAATCGTCCTCGGCATCGACAACATTGTGTTCATTTCCATCCTGGTGGACCGGCTGCCTGCGGAAAAGCGCAAGCAAGGTCGGCTGATGGGCCTCGGGCTGGCGATGGGTGCGCGGATGATTCTGCTGCTATCGATCACTTGGATCATGAGCATGCAAAACCCGCTTTTCCAAATCCCGGTGCATCCGGCGGTGTGGGATATGATGCCCAGCGCCAAGGAGCACGGCGGAATGCTACTCATCTCCATCAAGGATCTGATTCTGCTAGTCGGCGGGTTTTTCCTGATCTGGAAGTCCACCAAGGAAATCCACCACAGCCTAGAAGGCCACGAGGAGGCGACCCTGACCAGCGCGGCGAAATCCAGCTTCGGCGCGGTGCTGGTGCAGATCGCGTTGATCGACATCATCTTCTCGTTAGACTCGGTGATCACCGCCGTCGGGATGGTCAATGACCCGACTCGGGTCTCGCTGATGATGGTCGCGGTGATGCTGGCGATCGGCGTGATGATGCTCGCCTCGGGCGCGATCAGCGCGTTTGTCTCGAAACATCCATCGGTTAAAATGTTAGCGCTGTCGTTCCTGATCATGATCGGCACCGCACTGATGGCGGAGGCGCTGCACTTCCACATTCCCAAGGGATACATCTATTTCTCGATGGTCTTCTCACTGGGCGTGGAGTTGTTAAATCTGAAACTCCGCACGAAGCGTGAACCCACCGAAGGCGGGGATATTTGAGGTTTCTTCAAGCAGTCCGGGGGCATCTGCAAGTCTCTTGCATTTCGGCGGAAGTCGGGCAAGGCTCGCTGCGTGCGCGGCTCACCCATCATTCGGTTCATCCTACTCGTCTTCGCCCTCGCGGCAACGGCAGTTGGCTTGCTGCGAGTGACCGCCGCACGAGGCAGCGGCGATCTAACGCCCAAGCCAGCCGTGGTCGAGCAAGCCGCGCTGGCGGCAGTGCCCTTTCGGCTGGTTCTATCCGCTCCGGCGGCTGCGGTGGAAATCGACACCGGCCGCGTGATCCGACCGCTCACCGAGCAATCCACGGTTTCCGGGATGCTCGAACTCGACCCTAACAACCCACGGCTCGGGTTGGTGGTCCGCTGGAAAAACCCAAGCGCCGCTGGCGAACATCGTTTCGCGAAGCTGACGCTGGAAGCTCCCGGCCAGGAAACGTTCACCCATGTGTTCGACGCCGTGGGCGACATCGACGATTTCCTAGAACTCCCCTTCCCTGCCGTAAAATGAGCGAACCCCATCACGACGGCTGCGCCCACCACGGGCAACACCACGAGTTGGTGATCAAAAACGTGACCGTCCGCTACCGGCGGGTGTTGGCGTTAGACGACGTTTCGCTGGCGACTTCCTGCGGCAACCGGGTGGCGTTGATCGGCCCTAACGGTGCCGGCAAGAGCACGCTGCTCAAGGCGATCGCCGGGCTGGTGCCGCGCGATGGAGGGTCGATCAGTTGGCGCGGCACGGCGGTGAAAAAGTGGTCGCGCGAGTTTGCCTACCTGCCCCAGCGCGAGGAAGTGGACTGGTCATTTCCGATCACCGTGCGTGGTTTGGTGGAAATGGGCCGCTACCCGCAGACCGGCTGGTGGCGAAAATTTTCCGCCACAGACAGCGCCGCAGTGGATCGGGCGCTGGAATCACTGGCGCTGCTAGATTTGCAACACCGCCAAATCCGCGAGCTTTCCGGCGGCCAACAGCAGCGGGCATTCCTCGCTCGTGCGCTGGCGCAGGAGGCCCATGTGCTGCTGCTCGACGAGCCATTCGCTGGACTCGACCGCAATGCCGCGCAACTGCTGGGTGACTTGTTAGCCCGGCTGGCTCACGAGGGACGGCTGGTGATCGCCTCGCACCACG
>JAYVEJ010000775.1:0-7381 GCA_043748885.1 Luteolibacter sp.
AGCAGAACGTGGATCTGATAGCGGTTCACAAGTTTTCCAAATACTTCATCCCGGCAGTGAACCAACTCCTGCGGACGGATGAGGTGAGGGATGCGTTTCTGGGGCAGGCGAACGATGTGGCAAGGCTCTACAAGGCGGTGATGCCGGATCCCGTCATCCCGGAATTGGCGCCCACCGCGCAGTTGGTTGCCGAACTGGCGAAAGCCGTGCGCGCGCAGAAGGATCCTGTGAACATCACGGAAGTGATCGCCGCGATCTCCGGCGTGTTGGATGGCGCGATCGTCGCCGAGCCGCACATCCAGCCGGGTGCTGCGGCGAAAACCATCGACCTGAGCAAGATCGACTTCGAGGTGTTGATGCGGAAGCTCGAGAAGACGCCGAACAAAAACATCGAAGCGCAGCAATTGCGGACCTTGATCGAACGGAAGCTGGACAACCTGATTCGCCTCAACGCGAGCCGCTACGATTTCCTCGACCGGTTCCAGAAGATGATCGAGGCGTATAACAGCGACGCACTGAGCATCGAGCAGTTGTTTGCGGAGTTGGTGACATTCGCGCAGGAACTCAACGCCGAGGAGCAACGCCATTTGCGCGAGCAGATCAGCGAGGAGGAGCTGGCGGTGTTCGATATTCCAACGAGGCCCGGACCGGATCTAACTCCGCAGGAAACCGAAGCGATTAAGAACGTGTGCAAGGACCTGCTGGCGAAGCTTAAGACGGAGAAACTGGTGCTGGCGTGGCGGGCGAAGCGGACGACGCGGGCGGCGGTGCGGGTGGAGATTGAGAAGATGCTGGATAGCGGATTGCCTGAGAAATACACGACCCAGTTGTTCGAGACCAAGTGCGGGGTGCTGTTCCAGCATGTGCTGGAGAAGTATCCGGATCAGGGTGCGTCAGTCTATGCGGAAGCAGGGTGAGGAACTCGGAGCGAGACGCTCCGGCACCGGTCTGGGGCGAGACACCCACAGCCAATCGTAGCAGAGCATGCCCAATTTTTGAAACCTGCGTGATTGCCAGCGAGGTGCGGTTGTCCTAGCGTCAAACAAATGGCGGTGACAAAAACGTTGCGAGCGGCGGCAGGATGGCTGGAACTGGGACTTGCTGATGAAGCGTTGTATGAACTCCAAGCACTTCCCGCCGAAGTCCAGAGCCTGCGGGTTCCGTTAGAATTGCGGCTCACGGCGCAGATGGAGCGCGAGCAATGGAACGCCGCTTCCGAGACCGCCCGCTTGCTGTGCTTGAAAGCGGAAGACGAGCCGGAGTTTTTCCTGCGGGCGGCTTATTGCCTGCATGAAACCGGCGACACGCTGGCGGCGTGCAACCAACTGCTGCGCGGGCCGAAGACTCTTTTTGAAATGGCAGTCTTCCATTACAACCTCGCCTGCTATTTGTGGACGCTCGGCGAGGGGCCACGGGCAAGGAGCCATTTGAAGCAGGCCATCGAGATGGATGAATCTTTTTTGAAATCCGCGCGGGACGACCGGGATCTGGTGGGGATCGGGCCGGTAGGATGACGGAAAGTCACATTTTCTAAAATTGGCGGGAGGCCAAACTCCACTCACTTGTTGCCACGGAGTTTGCCCACCAGCCAAAGGACGGCTAGGACGATTGCGACGATCCACAGCAGGTGAAGCGAGACGCTGGTGATGGCGAGCGCCACTTTAAGAATCACCCACACGACCAGTAACAGAATTGCCAGGACAAGAAGTTTGCTCATTTTGAAATTGGGTTGTTAGCGGTTTCCCATTCGCAGACGAGGTGCCAATCCCGCGAAGGATTGGGAATGCCTGCCACAAGTTGGATTGCCCGTGGACTCGCCGCCCGCGCAGATCCGGGTCACCGTGCATGAACAATTCGAGGCGGTGCAAATCGCAAGATTCCGAGTTCTTCACTGGCATCACGGCGGGCTTCGTGCTGTTTTCCCGCCGTGTCCGCTGTCACCAATATTTCCACCTACCGCTTTGCCGAACTCACCGGTCTCAAGGACTTGCGCGAAAATCTAATCGCCGCGTGCAGGGGCTGGGAACTCAGAGGAACCATCCTTCTGAGCACGGAAGGGATCAACTTATTCGTCGCCGGCGCGGCGGAGTCGATTGATCTGCTACTCGCAAAGCTGCGCGGCATCCCCGGCCTGGAAAACCTCGAACCTAAAGTTAGCATCAGTGACAAGCAACCGTTCAACCGGATGTTAGTGCGAGTGAAAAAAGAGATCATCTCGTTCGGCATGGAGAGCATCCGCCCGGCAAACTATACCTCGCCCAAAATCGCTGCTGCGGAGTTGAAGCGCTGGCTCGACGAGGGTCGCCCCGTCACCTTGCTGGACACTCGCAATGACTACGAGGTGAAGCTCGGCACCTTCAAGGGTGCGCTCATTCCTCACATCAATACCTTCCGCGAATTTCCCGATGCCGTTAGGAAACTGCCAGAAACACTCAAGGACCAGCCGGTGGTGATGTTCTGCACCGGCGGCATCCGCTGTGAAAAGGCCGGTCCCTTCATGGAGCAGCAGGGTTTTAATAACATCTATCAACTCGACGGCGGCATTCTCAAATACTTCGAGGAATGCGGCGGCGAGCATTACGACGGCGAGTGCTTCGTCTTCGACCAACGCGTCGGCGTGGACCCAGGGCTGCGCGAGACAGACTCTGCGATTTGTTTCGTCTGTCAGGCACCGTTAGACGCCGCGGATCAGGAAGACTCGCGGCATGTCGAGGGCGTGAGCTGCCCGCATTGTTTCGTGAGCGTCCCGAAGCGGATGAACCAACGCATCGCCAAACTGCACGCAGCGATTTTCCAAGCCTCGCACCCTCTGCCTGGCTCGATGCCACTCGAAAACCGCCGCCCAATCAACATCCCCGCCGCCTACGATGGGCGACTGCTGCTAGAAGTGCTGACTGAAATTTTCCCGCAGGTTTCTCCGACCGAGTGGGAAGCCCGCTGCGCTGCGGGGCGCTTTGTGAACTACGGCGGGACCGTTAGAGATCTACATCATCGCGTGCGCGGTGGCGAGCGGGTGATCCAAGTATTCCCGCCAGATGTCGAGCCACCGGTGTCGGCGGACATCCGGGTGTTATATGAAGATGAGGCGATCTTGGTCATCCACAAGCCCGCGCCGCTGCCGATGCATGCAAGCGGGCGCTTCCACCGCAACACCCTTCAACACATTTTGAATCTCGCTTATGCGCCCAAGTATCCCCGCCCGGTTCACCGGCTGGATGCGAATACGACGGGCCTCGTCCTCTTCGCGCGGACGCGGCATTTTTGCCGCTTGCTCCAGCGCCAATTCCTCGAAGGCACTGTGGACAAACGCTATCTGGTGCGCGCCAGCGGGCATCCTGAGCAGGATGGGTTTTTCTCCGAGGCTCCGATTTCCGCTGAACCCGATGTGCTCGGAACCCGCAGGATCGATGAACTCGAAGGCTTACCCTCGCGCACGGACTTCCAAGTAATCGAGCGCTGCCCGGATGGCACGACCTTGTTAGGGGCTAAACTTGGCACCGGGCGGACGAACCAAATTCGGGTCCATCTGTGGCAACTCGGCTATCCCGTCGTCGGTGATGCCACCTATCTGCCTAACCGACTGATCGGAGAAACTCAGACGCTCGCTCTCGAATCACCGCCGCTCCAACTCCATGCGTGTAAACTCTCGTTTCAGCATCCATTGAGCGGCGAGGCGATTGCATTCGAGACCGAGCGCCCGGCTTGGTTTCGTCAGAGATTACTTGATGATATTGATCGACGAGACGCGCTCGACGCCGTCGCGTTCCGCGACGATCACCGTTAGAACACCGTTGGCGGAGTCTGCGGCGACTTCGGTTTTCAATGCATCATGCGCAGTCACCCGCCAGTGAGTAAATCCTTCGATGGTGCCGCCACTCTCGCGGAACGAGGTCGCAAACTGTGTGATGAAGCCGCTGATGAACTTCTGTTTCTCCACCCCAGAAGTGAGGGCGACATAATTGGCACCGAGGTTTTGGCCCAACGAGGTAAACACCGGCCAGTCAATCTTGTCGGCGACTGCCGAGTCACCCCGAGCCAGCGATTCGAACGTCGTCCGGGCAAATGATACATCTCCGGCGGTGGCCACTTGCAGTTTGGCCTCAGCGTAGTTGCGCTTGGTCTCCTTGCAGTTAGAGAACAAAAATGGGGCGGCGAGGATCGTGAGGAGTGGGATGGTTTTCATCGTTTCATCACACCCTTTCGCAGATTGCGTGCCGTCCGCGAATCGTGCTAAATCAACAGCTTTCCATGCAGTGTGTCTGGCAAAATGCGCCGGTTAGTGCAAAGCGCCTGCTGAAGTCGTGCATAACTGAAAGCGATCGACATCAAGGAGCGGCGGACTCTGTTCCGCCGAGCCAACTGCAAGTCGATGAGGCTTAGCGAAAGCGCCATTCCATCGGCTCCTCATTGGCTGGGAGATTCGGAGATCGCCCCTCCTTGCCAGTTTGAGCTGCTACACCCAGCCTTGGCATCCTTGCTGCGATAGAGAAAACTATCATCGCATTTCAGCGAAGATAGAACTCACTACCTATTATGATGACTACCCTTGAAGAAGTATATTTAGATCAGATCAACGACCTGCGAAGCGCGGAGAATCAGCTACTCGAAATCCTTCCCCAGATGGCCGCCGATGCGACCTGCCCGGAACTTCGCGATGCCTTCACCAATCACTTGAAGGAAACTCAAATCCAAAGCGACCGGCTCGATGTGATCAGCGAGCGTCATGGCATCTCCCACATGGAGGTGACTTGCGAGGCGATGCGTGGCTTGCTGATAGAAGCGCGCAAGCATATGTCTGAGACCGAGCCGGGCGATGTCCGAGATGCGTTGTTGATCGCATGCGCCAACCGCGTCGAGCATTATGAAATCGCCGCTTACGGGGTGGCCAAGGCGTTTGCAAGTTGCCTCGGCTTCGGCGACGACGCAGACCTGCTAGACGAGACTCTCCAAGAAGAGGGTGCTGCCGATGCTACCATCACCAGCATCGCCACGGGTGGGATTTTCCGCTCTGGCGTGAATGAAGCGGCTTCCCATGCCTGAGCATTTCACTCACTCAAAAGCCGGTCCCGTAGTTATGGGGCCGGCTTTTTTCAAGATCCAGAGAGGCTGCTCGGACGTGAGATTCATGCGCCGGATCCACAATCATGAGGTAAGACTCCCGCAGGCATTATTCCAGTGCCTCAGTCTTTAAATCATTAAAAGCAGAGTCTTTGGTAGTTACATTACAACAACTGTTACGAAGCAGCGCGTACACTCCGTAAGCGAGGAGGCCGGTCACCACCGCGCCTCCGACCCAACTCGCCGAGCGGCGCGGAGGTGGGCTAGTGAAGCCACGGAGTCGCGACGCCGCGTAAGCACTGCCAGCGGCAAATTGTTGCTTTGCCTGATCGGCAATTTCACGCGCACTATTGGGCAGTGTTTCCCGTGTGGTGTGAGTTAATAGATTCCCGATGTCATCTCTCAGGCGGGAGACATCATCGCGCACGCGATCAAGAAGTCCAGATGCGCGGCGGTCGCTAAATAAGGGTGATTTCATTGGCTTGGGGGATTGGTTAATCGATGAGATTCAAGGTGTGCCGCCGCGCATGGAGCGCGAGATGGCTGATACAACTAGCAGGACTAGAAACACGAAGAAGAGGATCTTGGCGATTCCAGCGGCGGCTCCGGCGATGCCCGCAAAGCCGAGAACTCCGGCGATGATGGCGAGTATGAGAAATGTGAGTGACCAACTTAACATAGTTTTGTTTTTCTGTGCCGGAGGTTAATAAATGCTAGCAGAAATCCGGCAGGCTCCTGATAGCGCGGGGTGAAAGTCAGTGATTCAAAACAGACTCGAAAGTATGGAGTGCTTCCTTCAGTTCGGTGGCGACTTCGGCAATGATAGAAGCGTGGTTCGAGACGAGGTTGCCATGGTCGAGCGCTTCTTGGATGGTGCGTGCGAGTTCTTTTTCCCCACGCACGCATTCGGCGAGGGTGGACTTGAATTCTTCATCCGTCATCTTGGCTCGCACCCGAATCCACCAACGGTGGATTGCCGCCTCGGGACTGCCATCGACTTCCGGTTTTTTCCCCTGCCGAACGATCAGGGTGGCCACATGGGCGACGATGAGTTTCCGCCGGGCGGCGATCTCCAAAAATGCCGCTGCTAGACTTGGCGACTCCACGACTTCCGCCGCCTGGCTGTAGCCGTCGCAGGAATCCACATAGCGCGTGAGCACGTTCTGCAATTCAGCGGCATCGGAAATCCGGGCTTCTTCGACGGTGGGCATGGCGACCTTTTCGCAGAATGAATACCAACTGCGGCGAGCATCATAACCCACTGAAATGAAAGGGAAATCACCGAGTAGGGGGTGCCGCTCTAACTACTCGCCATTGCAGATCGCGATAGCAGGCGCAAAATGCATGACGGCCTCCAGCAGATGACCGGCGACCTCGTCGGGAGTTCCAAGGGCACTGATCACCCGCGCGAAATCTTGGTGCTGGAGCGAGAGGAAAATTTCCCGGCAGCGTTCGAGGTTCTTGCGTTTTTCAAACTGATTGGCGGTGTCGCCCCGCGCGCCGATGCGGCCAAGTGCGATGTCCACATTCAGGTCCATGATGAGCAACAAGTCCGGCACGGGCGCGAACACCTCGTTCTTCCGGCGAATCTCCGCAGGATCAAACCCCCGTGCGCCCTGATAGGCCATCGTCGAGAAATAGTAGCGATCCAAAATCACAACTTTCCCCGCAGCCAGCGAAGGCGCGATCAACTCCTCCACATGTTGTCGGCGGTCATTGAGGAAATATTGCAGCTCGTCCTCGGGCGATAGGCGACCGGTGTCGCCGGACTCGCGGACTTTTTTCCCCCACGGTCCGGCAGTAGGTTCGCGGCTGAGAACGACCTCGCGGCCCTGCGCGGTGAACCACTCACCCAGACGTTTCGCTTGAGTGGATTTGCCGGTGCCATCGATTCCTTCAATGACGATGAAGATGCCCGGCTGCTTGGCAGGGGATGTGGCGGCAAGTTGCGGACTGTTTGGAGGTGATGATTGGCCCATGGACTTTCAAGATGAAATCAGTGTGACGAAGATTTGTGAACCTGAATCTGCCCGTTGTTTGTCACGAACCGGATCGTTTGACCGGCTGTGATTTTTCCATTCAGCAACGCCTCCGCCCTTTCATCCCAGCTCCACGCAAACGTGGCTGCTGCGTCTCGCGGCAGGCCGCGCCAGTAGCGTCTCGCCGCTAGAACTCTCCTCCCTCACCGCCACCCCAGCTAGCCGCTCATTCAACTCCCTCACGAGCTTCCCCCCGAATCTCCCCCGCCGCGAATCCCATGAACCGTTTCACTGGAACACCACCGGAACCAAGGTTGCTCGTCAGGATGATCACCGATTCCCGG
>JAYVEJ010000776.1:0-2792 GCA_043748885.1 Luteolibacter sp.
CGCCGCACTGGCGGTTGATGAGGCGCACTGCATCAGCGAGTGGGGCCACGATTTCCGCCCAGAATACCGCCGCATCAAGGAGGTGCGGCAGTTGCTTCCCGACATCCCCGTCCTCGCTCTAACGGCCACTGCCACCGAGCGCGTCCGCGAAGACATCCTCAAACAACTCGAACTCCGCGACCCCGCGCTGTTCCTCGCCAGCTTCAATCGCCCGAATTTAAAATACCAAGTCGTTGCCAAGTCCGGCGCGGCGGCGCAGGTCTGCAATTTCGCCAGCGCCCGCCCCGACGATTCCGGCATCGTCTATTGCCAGTCGCGCAAAAACACCGAGGCGCTTGCCGCCACGTTGCGGAGTAACGGCTTCTCCGCCGTTGCCTATCACGCCGGTCTCGACGCCGTGGAGCGCGGGAAAAACCAAGATGCCTTCCTCCGCGACGAGGCCAAAATCGTCTGCGCCACCGTCGCCTTCGGCATGGGCATCAACAAACCGAACGTCCGCTACGTCATCCACGCGGACCTGCCGAAGAACATCGAGGGCTACTATCAGGAAACGGGTCGCGCCGGGCGCGACGGCCTGCCCGCCGATTGCCTGCTGCTATTCTCCCGGGGCGATGTGATGAAATACCTCAAGTTTCTCGAAGAAATCCCCGATCAACAAGCTCGCGACGTCGCCCATCATCAGCTCGACCAGATGACCCACTTCGCCGAGAGCGACACCTGCCGCCGCGTCAGTCTGCTAGGATACTTCGGTGAAACTTGGTCGCTCGATAACTGCGGTGCCTGCGACCATTGCCTGCATCCGCGCGAGAAATGGGACGCCACCATCGACGTCCAGAAGCTCCTCAGTTGCGTCGTCCGCATCCGCCAAGCCGGAACTTTCAACGTCGGCCTCAACCACATTTCCGAAGTTCTAACTGGCGGCCAGTCCGAGAAAATCCTGCGTTGGAAACACGACCAACTCACCACCCACGGCATCGGCAAGGACCAGTCGCGGCCGTATTGGGTGGACCTCGGGCGGCAGTTGCTGCGGCTCGGCCTGTTAGCTGCCAGCACCGATCAATTTCCCACCGTCGCCATCAGCCAGCGCGGCATCGACACCCTCAAAAAGCGCGAGACCGTCATGCTCACTCGCGCCCTCGCCCTGCCGCAATCTAGGTCCGTCCGCACCGGCGACATCCCCTGCGATCCCGGCCTTTTCGAGTGTCTGCGGGCGCTCCGCAAGGAACTCGCCGATGCGAAAAACGTCCCGCCGTACGTGGTTTTTTCCGATGTCACGCTGCGTCATTTCAGCCGCGACTATCCGGGAAATGACGCCGCGCTGCTGCGCATTCCCGGCGTCGGCGAGAAGAAGTTAGAAGACTACGGCCAAGCCTTCCTCGCCGCGATCCGCGCTTGGCTAACGGCAAACCCGCGTCAGGAATTCACCCCGCTGCAAGCTGTCGCCGCTCCCGCCCCGCGCATTCTAAACGTCACCGGCGGTACCGCAGCCGTGACCTTGGAACTCTACAAAAGCGGCCAATCCATCGCCGAGATCGCAAAAACTCGCGATCTTGCGGAGTCCACGATTGAGAGCCACCTCGCCCAAGCCATCGACAACGGCGCCAGCCTCGACCCGCGCGGTCTCTACACCGCCGAGGAAGAGCAACAAATGCACGCCGCGCTCGCCGGCTACCACGAACTCGCGCTGAGGCCGGTCTTCGAGCAGCTCGAAGGCCGCATCAGTTACGGCAAGCTGAAGATCTATCGAGCGCTGCACCCGCCCGCAGTGCCCACAGAATAACGGCACCGCCCCCGAGGCGTGGACTGCTCCGACATGTCGGAGCTTTCCCACTGGCCGACATGTCGGCCAGTGGGAAAGCTGGGACATGTCCCAGCAGTCCGAAAAAGTTTCCGCCCACGCGAGGAAGCTTCCGACATCGCGCCGAATCAGCCCGATGGTGCTGGAGTGGGCTGAGCCGCAGGCAAACGGTGGGATAAATCATCCGCCGGATCCGACTGATCCGACGGATGCATCCGCCCTTGCACGCCTCTGCTGAAATCTCTAGGAAGCCCGCCAGTGCCCAGCGCAAATCTCAATCTCCAACGGAATCCCTCGTGGTTGCGCACGCTTGTGCGGGTGACGTTGGTCTGCCTGGGTTGCATCGTCATTTTGCTCCCGGCGTGGTTGCCTAACCGTCCAACGGTGCCGCTGAAGAGCGGCACGGTCGAGCTGCTGCAAGCGTGCTTACTCGCCGCATCTGCCGCGGTGATGCTCGGCGCGGCCCCTCATGCCGGGCACAATCGACCGGTCTGTCTGGTGTTAGCCTTGCTGCTGATCGCCGCCTTCATCGGGGAAATCGAGGACTTCATTTCCAGCTTCCTCGGCCTGAAAGTTCCTGAAGCATGGTTGGCCGGAGCGGTGCTGTTAGCCGCGGTCATCTCCATCCTTCGCCATCGCCGGGTCATGTTGCATTTCGTCTCAACCTTGGGCAATCACGCGGGTGCTGGCCTCATCGGCGCAGCGTTGTTGATCCTCTATGTTTTTAACAAACTCTTCGGCAGCTCGAAGTTCTGGAAGGCATCGCTCGGTGCTGGCATCTCGCCTGAGGTGCCTAAAATTTGCAAAAGCTACCTCGAACTCTTCGGCTGTTACCTCATCTTCGTCGGCATTGTCGGACTTTCTATCACCCTGGCGCGCCGCCGCGATTCCTAACTCATGTTCCACATCGTCCTTATCGAGCCCGAGATCCCGCACAACGCCGGGGCCGCCGGGCGACTCGCACTGGCGACTGACTCCACGCTCCACCTGATAG
>JAYVEJ010000777.1:0-7366 GCA_043748885.1 Luteolibacter sp.
ATTCGCTGACAACGATGGCAGTGTCCTCGATCAAACGACTCACCCGGAACTCGTAGCGCGGCGGGTCATCGGCGATGAGTTTCAGGCTTTGGAGTTTCATCCTTTCACCGGTCGGTAGGGCGAAGCATTTCGCCGTGGCAAGCTGACTGGCCGCTGGCATCGGGCAGTTCGGCCAGAAGACTCCGACACCAAGAAGGACCGGCAGAGTCGCAGTCCCGGAAGCTAACGGGAGATTGTCCCGGTCGAGGAGACTTACCTGAACTTTCACAAGATCAGGTATCTCATCGTTTTCTAGCGTGAGGGTTTTAAGCAGCGGAAAGACCGTGGGATTCATGATTTTAGTGGTTGGTATCAAGGTAGGAAGCATTTCGGCTTTGCCTAGTTCTAAGTGCCGCGCGTCATGGAATGGTTAGGGGAAATGGTTTCGTCATCGCGGTGGCCAACTGGTCAACCCTCTGATCGATCTGCAACTTCGCATCGTCAGTGCCTGACCCTGACAATTGGCGATTTGCACGGCACAGCCCAGCCGCTACCAACGTCGCACCCTGTCCTTGGCCATTGCGATGTTGTCTCCCAAGAGTCGGGCGTGGGAAATGGCATTGCCGGACTCGCCTTGCAGATTGCGGTCACCTCGATTCTGCGAGGCTGGATCATCGCCCGGCTGATGCGGATCGCGGTGGGTTAGGCCACCGTTTCAGCGCCCGCCGGCAAGGTGGCTTCGGCGAGACTTTGGTTGTGGACCGGCGCGTTAGAGAGATCGAGCAGACTGCGGATGGTCGAGCCATCTTTGGGGGGGAAGGAACTTGCTGCCCGTAGTTGCGAATTTCCATGCGCCAAGGAAATCAGCTTGCCCGCCGGAGAGCAACCGGGGAGATTGGTTGCTCGACGGCACTTGCACTCCGCCCGCGCATCACCTAGAGCTTGCCGCGATGAAACGCCGACTCGCTCTTGCCACCCTCCTGTTTTTCCCTGTCCTCGCCTCATGCGAACCCGCGAAGGAGGCTGCAAAGCCTGCTGCGGCCACCGCCAATGCCAAGGTTTTTAAAGTCCGTTTAAAAACCAGCAAGGGCGACATTGTCCTCGAACTCAATGCGGAAAAAGCCCCGATCTCTGTCGAGAACTTCCTCGGCTACGTGAAGAAAAAGCACTACGACGGCACCGTGTTTCACCGCGTGATCAACGGCTTCATGATCCAAGGCGGCGGCTTCAAACTCGACGGTAAAGACCTCGTCGAAAAGGACACCGGCAAGGGCATCGTCAACGAGGGCAAAAACGGCCTCAAGAACGACCGCGGCACCGTTGCGATGGCTCGCACCTCCGATCCTAACAGTGCGACTGCCCAGTTCTTCATCAATGTGGCGGACAACGCGGCGCTCAATTTCCCCAGCAACGGCGGTTATGCGGTGTTTGGCAAAGTCGTGGAAGGAATGGACGTGGTGGATAAAATCAAAGCCGTCCAAACCCGTGCCGACGCGCGATTAGGTGGCGATGTCCCGGTGGAGCCGATCACCCTCCAATCCGCCACCGTTGAGTGATGCAAGTTTGGCTCTGCCCGTTGGTTGCCTTCCTGCTAGGGTCCATCCCCTTCGGCCTGATCATCGCCAAGGCGAAGGGCGTCAACATCCGCGACCATGGCTCGGGCAACATCGGCGCGACCAATGTGCTGCGAGTCATCGGTAAAAAATATGGCCTCAGCTGCCTGCTGCTAGACGCGCTTAAAGGCTTCATCCCGGTGATGCTCGCGATCAATTTGATCCAGATCGCAGGCAAAAACACCGGTCTTCTCCATGTCGGTGGATTGGATTCATTCGCTCTGGTCCTGCCAGCGGCGGAGCAGTTCAAAGGACAACTCGTCCATGTGCTAACAGCACTCGCAGCGGTGCTTGGCCACAACTATTCGCCATGGGTCGGCTTCAAGGGCGGCAAGGGCATCGCTACTTCCGCCGGAGTCCTGCTGGCGCTGATGCCTGCGGGAATTGGGTTGTTAGCACTGGTTTGGTTGATCGTGTTTGCGCTCAGTCGTTATGTTTCCTTGGCGAGCATTGTGGCCGCCGCTGCCTTGCCGCTAATCACGATTTATGGCTCCTGGTTCCATGGTCGGATCGCCGATGGCACTTGGAACAAGCCGCTGTTTTGCTTCAGCCTGGTGATCGCGATTCTCGCCATTTGGAAACACCAAACTAACATCCAGCGCCTCCTCGCAGGCACCGAGCACCGCTTCACTCGCAAGGCCAAATCCACTCATGTCTGAGTCCAAGTTCACATCCGCCGCCATCCTCGGCTCGGGCTCGTTCGGGATGGCGATGGCGAAGCTGCTAGCTCCGAAAATGGAGTCGATGGTGCTCATCGGTCGCGATGCGGCCACGGCGGAATCCATCAACCGCACCCACCGGAATCCACACTATCTGAGCGACATCCTGCTGGATGAAAACGTCAACGCCGCCACCGACATCGGGGTCGCGCTCGCCCATCCGTTGATCCTTTTCGCCGTGCCAACATCCGCCACCCGCGAGATGGCACTCACACTCGCGGCTCTTGATCTGCCCACCGGAACCACGCTCGTCTCCTGCGCGAAAGGCATCGAACGAAACACCGGTGATCGCATGAGCCAAGTCCTGCGCGAGGTTTTCTCGGAGAACCCAATCGCCGCTCTATCAGGTCCTAACCACGCCGAAGAAATCGCCACAGCCAAGGCCACTTGCGCCGTCATCGGCTCAGACGACCACGCCCTCGCCGTGCTCCTCCAAGATCTGTTCACGTTCCCGCATTTCCGCTCCTACACCAGCGACGACCTCGCCGGCATCGAGTTCGGCGGCGCGGTCAAAAACGTTTACGCCATCGCCGCCGGCATGGCCCACGGCCTGGGTCTTGGGGACAACGCCGTCGCCGCTCTGGTCACCCGCGCCCTTGCGGAAATGACCCGCCTTGGCATCGCCCTCGGCGGGCGGGTGGAGACGTTTTCCGGTCTATCAGGCGTGGGCGATCTCATCGTCACTTGCTTTTCCCCACACTCGCGCAACCACCGCGTGGGCCTCGCGCTGGGCAGTGGAAAATCGCTAGAAGAAGCCGTCGCCGCGCTCGGCATGGTGGCGGAAGGCGTACCTAACACCCTGTCCATCCACGAGGCCGCCCGCCGCGTCGGCGTGCGCACCCCCATCATCGACTCCGTCTTCGCCATCCTCTACGAAGGTAAGTCCGCCCCCATCGCGATGAAGGAACTCCTCACCCGCGACCCACGGCCCGAGCACAGTTAGCATGTAATCATTTGCCAGCGCCTGATGCAGGCCTTCAGCGGCTCCGCCTAAGACTGCACCATTCCTAACCGACTGTTACTTCGCCAACTCGTAGTCGGCGGCCTTGGTGCCTTGTTTGAAGCCGTTAGAAGCATACTTGCTGGGATGGTATTCGCCCACCAAGGTGACATCCGCCTTTGCCGGGACGTCCAAGCCCGCGCCCCAATAGACGCCGTTGACGATCAGGCGGCGGAGGCCTTCGTTGGAAAGATCGGTCGCGGCTCCCATGGTGGTGCAGAGGATTTTGTGAGTTTTTCCGGCGTCGTTCTTGACCTCGCGGTGCCAGGCGATGGGCATCATCGGGGAGTTGATGTCCTGCTTCTGTTTGTCACTGGCGCGTTGCTTTTCGTAAGCAGCGGGAAGATCTTTCGGGTCCATGGCTTTGAGCACTTGGCCGCGCATGAGGATGGTCGCGTCGGCGGGCGGGTAGGCTTCATAGACGTCGGTATCGCCGAAAACCATCTCCACTCCACGCAGCAGTGGATCCTTGCTGGCGGCGGGTTCGATCACGCCGCGAGTCGCCTCGACCTTGTGATTTCCCCAGTGGCTGACCCAGCCCTCGCCGAGCACTCGCTTGCCATAACTGTTATATTGTTTGAACGCGCTGGTGTCTGGGAGCTGGAACGAATGAGTGCTGGTGCGCAGGCCGACGACTGGGACACCGCGCTGGATGGCGTCGTCGAAGTGCTTCATCGTTTCGTTAGGCCACTTGCGGAAACGCAGCGAGGTGACAATGACGTCGGCGGCAGCCAGCACCTCGGGCTTGCCGAGACTGTCGCCTTGGTTCGGATTGATCGTGCCATCGGGATCGGTGGAGAAAAGCACCGTGCAGGTGAAGCCGTGGCGCTGGCTGAGGATTTTCGCCAACATCGGCAGCGCTTCCTCGGAGCGGTATTCCTCATCGCCGGCTAACAGGACCACCTGTTTGCCCGCGCCCGGACCTTTTCCTCCCGGGTAGGAAACCCAGCCGATTCCAGATTCCGAATAGGCAGGCAGCAGCGTGGCGACGAGAGAAAGACCGAGGGCGGTAATGGATTTTTTCATTGGGGCGGGTAACTACTTGAGTGGCGGCAGTCATCTTTCCGGCAACTGTGGGAGTTGGCAACGGACCATTGCGGTTTGACGAAGCGTTTCGCAGCCCTCACATTCCGCCGCGATGTCCGACGTGAAACATGTGCTCTTTATATGCACCGGGAATACTTGCCGCAGCCCGCTGGCAGAAGGGCTTTTTCGCAAAGCAATCGCTGACCGCGCTGACTACGAAGTGAGTTCCGCCGGGGTCGCCGCGTCGAAGGGCACTCCTTGCAATCCAGAAACTGCGGCACTTTTAAAAAAACGCGGAACGAAGTTGGAGCACTTCGGCAGTCGCCAAGTTTCGGACGCGGTGCTCGCCGCCGCGACCCATGTGTTCGCCATGACCCGCGGCCACCTGCAAACGCTGGAGTCGCGGTTTCCCGAACACTCGGACAAATTTTATCTAGTCTGTGAATTTGTGCCGCCCTCTAACAAAGGAGAATGCGCCGACGTGCTCGACCCCATCGGCCTCGGTCGCCGCGCCTATGAAGAGGTGGCCGCAATGTTCGACATCGCGATCCCGTCGATCATCGCCTACATCGACCAGACGTGGAAATCGCCGGAAGATTGATCAGATCATCCCGAGTTTCATTTTTCCTTCCTCGGAAATCATTTCCTGATTCCAGGCGGGGTCCCAGACGAGATCGACGCGGGCGTCGTCAATGCCGTCGATGGTCATGATCTTGGCCTGCGCGTCGGCGGCGATGACCGGCCCCATGCCGCAGCCGGGGGCAGTTAGAGTCATCTTGACAGCGACGGTTTTCTTGCCCTCGGCTTCCTCGATGATGCAGTCGTAAACGAGGCCGAGGTTGACGATGTCCACCGGGATTTCCGGGTCATAGACGCCTTTAAGCTGGCTCCAGACTTGCTCTTCTAACGGCGCGTCCTTGAGCCGGACGACCTCGGCTTGCTTCTTGAGTTCTTCCTCGGGATTGACGCCGAGGGCATCCGCATCTTGCGAGGAAATGCGCGCGAGACCCTGCGAAGTGGCGACGGTGTAAGTGCCGCCGAGGCGTTGGGTGATAAAGACGGCGGTCCCGGCTGGCAGTGAAAGCGCGTCGCCGCTCGGGATTTGGATGGCATTGACTTCGCGGGTGAGCTTGATTTCCTCGTGCATGGACGGAGTTAAAACGAGCACCTCGCCGACGGCAAGGGATGAGTTTTTTCCCTGTCGCCGCATCAACGGGTGGGCCGAATTCCTCCCAATGGCGGATCATCCGCGCAACGTAGCTTCTTGTCCCTTGGAATTTCATGATCCACTCCCGCTCCATGATTGATCCCGGCCCCGCACCCACTCACCGGTTTCCGGCGGGTCTCGGCGAGGACCGCAGTGGCGTGGCGGCGGCGCTCATCGTTAGAATGGCCAAGGAGGACGGCTCGGCACTCACCGAGCTGCACGGGTTATGGAGTCCGATTTTGTTAGGAATCGCCTGCCGGATGTTAGGCGACCGGCGCGAGGCCGAGGAAGCGGTGCAGGATACTTTTGTGCGGATGTGGCATCGCTCAGCGGACTACGACCCGCAGCAATCGCCGCCCTTTGTCTGGGCCTTCGCGGTGATGCGGGGCTACTGCATCGACCGCCTGCGCTACCGCCATCGCGGGAAACGAGATTCGTCGCGAGTGGTGCCCATCCATTTGCACGCGCCGCCCGACGAGACCGAAGATGCGCGGGTGATGGCGCTCGACGATTGGCGGCGGGTGCGCGCTGCGCTGGACGTTCTCGGGACCGATGAGCGCCAGTGTTTGGAGCTGGCCGTTTTCCTAGAATACACCCAGTCGGAAATTTCCGCGCACTTGGGAACGCCGTTAGGGACTGTCAAAAACCGCCTCCGCCGCGCTTTGGAAAAAGTCCGCAACCAACTTTCACGCCATGATTTCTGATCCCCACGAGAGTGCCGCCTGGCGGATCTTTGGAATGCTCGACGCCGACGAGGCGGCCAGCTTCGATGAGGCGATGCGCCATGATTTCGAGTTGAAAATTGCCTATCAGGAAATGGATCGTCTCGCCACCGCAGTGGCGGTGAGTGCGACCCTTCCCATCGCGCCCCAAGCGGGTCAACTCGCGCGGCTGCACCGGCGGTTGGGCCTCCACCCCGCCAAGCGCGCGAACTGGCTCGGCATCACCGGCTGGGCTGCGGCTGCCGTTCTAACACTGGTGCTACTTCTCGACCGGAGTGCTGAGCGGAGGAGCAATGCGGCCGTGCAGGCCACGGTCCATTCCACCGCTGCCACCCGTCAGCAAAAAACCGTTAGGACTCCCCCGCTGCGGACAGAGAAAGTCGGTGAAGAGCGGGATCACGCAGGAGAGCCGGAAAGCGTCGATGATAGCAAACTTGCGGCCAGTCCTAAGGATTCCAGTGTCAGGGAAATTTCCAAAGTGGAAACCTCTCGCCTCATCCAGAAAATCGAAGTGCTCCGCGAGCAATTGGAAAGCGTGTTGGTGCGGGATCGCAAGCACTTCGAGTCCATCCCGGGACTGGCTTGGCCCATCATTGTGCGGATGACCCCGCCGGAAACAGATGATGAAACATCGAGCAGCTTGGTCGCCAAACAGGACGACCCCACGATCACGTCGATGCTCGGAGACGCCCTAACCGCCGTCACCCAACCTCCGTCGCCAACGGATCCTCACGCCACTAGAGCGACCGCTCCGCCGCTGCTAGAGGGGGAGCCATCGGCCATTCCGATTTACGATTCCGCGCGGAATGTGGGCACGCTGGTGGTCAGCAACCTACCAGCCACCGCCCCGGACGAAGCCTACAACTTGTGGGTGACCACCCAAATGAGCGACAAGCCCGTTTATGTGGGTCGGCTCCCAGAATCTAACCCCCGCGGTGGCAAGTCGTTCGATTTCAGCTTGGGTTCCAAAGCGATGGTGCCATCGGGATTTATCCTCACCAAGGATCGCCAGGGCACTCCTCCCCTCCCCTCCAAGGGCAGCACCGTGCTGCAAGGCCCGCGCTAACAGACGCGGAATCGGTATTGCACCCCGTTGGGCG
>JAYVEJ010000778.1:0-2783 GCA_043748885.1 Luteolibacter sp.
GCCGTGGACTACGGCGATCCCGCGCCATCGTCTAACGAACCCGTCGCCGCCACCGTCGAGCAATCCGCGCATCCGATCATTCCGGGTAGAAATCTCGTCCGCGTCGCACTCCGCACTGGCTCGGCTGGGCGCAGTGCGGCGCAACCGCTGCGGCTCACGTTGTTAGTCGATCAATCCGGCTCGATGGTCCGCGAGGATCGCCGCGCGTCGATGGAACACGCGCTGTCGCAACTTGGTGGCTTGCTAACCAAAGCCGACCTCGTCACCGTCATTGGTTTTTCCCGCACGCCGCATCTGCTAGCCGAAGCCATGACCGGCGACGACGCCGGAAAACTCAGCGACCTCGTCAACCAAACTGCCAGCGAAGGCGGCACCAATTTGGAAGAAGCGCTGAAACTCGGCGCGGAAAAAGCCGCCCGCCACCAGCTTGCCGGTGCCCAGAATCGCATCGTCCTCTTCACCGATGGCGCGGCCAACCTCGGCGACGCCAATCCCGCCCGCCTCGCCGCGCAGGTGAAAGCGCTGCGCCAAAAAGGCATCGCCTTCGACATCGCAGGCATCGGCGCGGACGGCTTGAACGACCGCTTGCTGAGCGAACTCGCCCGCAACGGCAATGGCCGCTACTACATCGTTGGCAGCGAAAACAACGATAGCTTCGCCCGTCAGTTAGCCGGTGCCTTCCGCCCCGCCGCCGAGAACGTGAAAGTCCAAGTGAACTTCAACCCGCAGCGCGTCGGGAAATACAAACTCATCGGCTTCGAGAAGGACCGTTTAAAAACCGAAGACTTCCGCAACGATGCCGTGGACGCCGCCGAACTTGCTGCCGAGGAAGCCGGGGTCGCCATCTATCAAGTCGAGCCGTTAGCCGCTGGCAGCGGCGAACTCGGCGAGGTCAGCGTCCGTTTCCGCGACGCGGCCAGCGGCCAAATGGTTGAACGCGCGTGGACCATTCCCTACGCCGCCCAAGCCACCGCCTTCGACCGCGCCACCCCGTCCATGCAGCTCGCCGGCCTCTCGCTGTTAGCCGCAGAGAAACTCAAAGGCGGGCCGCTCGCCGATGCCATCGACTTCAAGCAACTCACCGGCTCCAGCGCCTTCGTGAAGCAATTCTACGGCAGCAGCCCGCGTGTTAGCGAGATGCTGCATGTGATTGATGCTTTGAAGTGAGGCAGCGGGCGGAATGCCTGGGCCATGTGGCGCGGGCATTCTGCCCGCTGCCTCTTGATATTTACGAACCCTTTACCCAAGCGCCCCCGAAGCCGTGATAGAAAACCAACCCTCATGAGATCCCTCGTCTGCCTCCTCCTCGCTCTAACGACATTCCTCCACGCCCAAGACTCCGACGACCGTGTCATCCTCGTCCCGCTCGGCAAGGCTCCCAAGGAAGCGCCGCTGTTTTTCTCCGCCACCGCCGAGGTCAAAGCCCAAGCCAGTCTATCAGCCTTCACCAGCGAGCAACGGATCGACTTCAAGATCCATCAGGGAAAACCCGAAACCCTAACCCTCGCTCTCACCGGCCAAGGCGAGGTGCTATCCGTCAACGGCGTGGGCCTGCGCGATTGGTCGCTTAGGGTGGCCGAGGACGGCTCACGGTTTCTCGATGTGCGTCCGCTGCTGGTGGAAGGCACGCCCCTAACCGACTTGCAGGTGCAGGTGAAAACCCGCCTCAAGCTCGACAAACATTCCGCCAGCCTGCTGCTTCCCGGCCCCGGTCCGGCCACCGGCTTTGCCCTGTCTGTCACGCTCAACACCGACTCCGCCCTCGATCTCCGCGTCCTAAAAGCCGACGGACTCTTCCCGGTGGACGCCACTAACAATCGCAAGTTTCTCGGCTACGGCTTGGCCAACCTCGAAATCGCCGTCGCGTCGGGCGGCACCGGCTCGCGCGGGCTCGAACTGCTGAACGCCGCACTAACCGCACGGCTTGCGGCGGATGGTGGCAACGTTGCATTCCGCCTAACCGGCACTGCCCGCGCCGCAGCGGCTGGCTCGGCGACGGAACTCTTCAGCGGCGGTGCAGCCCTCGCCAGCGGAGTTTCCGGCGATGGCTGGCACGTCGTTCTGCGGGGAAATGCCGGCTACGATCTGGTGGCCGAACGCGGCGGCGACCTCCCGGTGGCCATCGACTTCGTGGTCCCGGTGACTCGCAAGGGCGATTGGCGCTCGCTCGATTTTAGATTCCCAGCAGGCGTTGTCGTGCCAGTTAGAATTGAAGGCATGGCCAAGGGCGTCGCCTTCGACCGCACGCTCGCGGTGGTGCCCGAGCCGTTAGGCGATGCCTGGCGCGGCTTTCTCCCGGCCAACGGAATCGCCGCGATGGCTTGGCGTTCGGCCGACGCAGTGGCCGATGGCGCGTTGTTTTTCTCCAGCACCGAGTCCAGCGATGTCCGGATCGGCAGCGGGCTGATGCGGCAGCTAACCGTGGTCGATCTGCGGGTGTTGCAAGGCAAGCTCGCGAATCTATCCCTCTCGCTCGACGGCCCCGGCGAGGTGCTGGCGGTGACCGGTGAGCCGGTGTTAGGCTGGACGGTGGTGGAGGACGCGGGCAAGCGGCGGCTGGAAGTGAAATTGAGCCGCCCCATCGAAGGCAGCGGCCGGATCATCATCGAGGCGCAAGCGGCGCTCGGCGGATTCCCGGTTAGAGCGGAGGCGCTGCGGCTGATTCCGCTCGGCTCGCTGCGCCACAGCGGCTGGCTGCGGGTGGCGAACGAAGGCGCGGTTAGAATCGAGGTTACTGCCGCCAAAGGCTTGATCCAGCTTGCGCCCGGCCAATTTCCTGGCGG
>JAYVEJ010000779.1:0-7353 GCA_043748885.1 Luteolibacter sp.
ATGGACTTCGACACGCTCGCCGCCTGTGGCTCGATGGCCGGCTCTGGCGGCGTGATCGTCCTCGACGACACCCGCAAAATGTCGTGGGTGCTCAACAACTTGAACGCGTTCTATGCTCACGAATCCTGCGGCCAATGCACGCCCTGCCGCGAAGGCTCGACGTGGATGAAAAAAATCTCCGACCGTCTCGTCGATGGCACCGCCAGTCCGTCCGATATCGACACGCTAGAGAGCGTGGCCTACCAGATCGACGGTCGCACCATCTGTGCGTTCGGCGAAGCCTCGTCATGGCCGGTGGAAGCGATCATCGGGAAATTCCGCGATGAGTTGTTAGCCGACACCAAGTCCACCAACGAAGCCCTGCCGCACAACCCCGAGGAGCAGGCGCAACGGCGGTTTCTCCAACCGGCATGAACCGTAAATCATCCGTGATGGCCCTGATCGCCCGCGTCTTGTTAGGCGTCTGGTTCGTCTATAGCGGCGGCGTCAAAATCTTTGGCTCCGGCCTCGACCGCTTCACCCGCGACGTGGCGAACTATCAGCTCGTCAAACCGCCGTGGGACGCAGTGGCTGCTTACTCAGTGCCGTGGTTAGAACTCATCGCCGGGCTTTGCCTGATGCTCGGCATCCTCCGGCGCGGGGCCATCCTAACTGTCGCCGGGCTGGTCGTGGTGTTTGCCATTTCCGTCGGCTGGGCTTGGCACCAAGGGTTCGATATTTCCTGCGGCTGCCATGGCGGCGACGCGCCCATCCAATACTGGCACAAGGCCGCCGAATTCGCGGGATATTTCTTGGTGCTGGGCTGGCTGTGGTGGAGGGAAACGCGCTCGATCACTGGCGTCATGCGCCCGGCGCGTTAAAGGCGACGATGATCTTCTCGGCGAAGGCGGCTTGGATTTTCGAGGTGGCGGATTCGATCGCCTTTTTCTCGGCGACGAAGTTGCTGAGATCGCTGCCGACGCCATAACCACTGGTGGTGGCGAGGATCCGGCTATCGCTGACTCGGACGGCCGATAGTTCCACGCGGGCGCGGGCTGCGGTGAAATTACCGATTTGTGTCGCCCGCTCGGAGGTGGCGATACCGAGGATGATGACTTCGACTCCTTTGGCTCGCGCCTCGGCTAGCAGTTCCTCATGTTCCTTCCCTTCCAAATGGACTCCTTGCGGCAGGGCGGGAGTTTGCGCGGTTAGAACTGTGATCGTCGCCACCGGTGCCGAGGGAACGGCTTGGCTCGGACGGGAAAGCTGCACCATCTTGCAGCCGTTCGCTTGGAGAAAGCTTTCCAAAGTTTTTTCTGCGGCGGGATCGGCGGTGCGGGCTTGGGGCGTGACGCTCACTTCCGGGATGCGGAAGGCGACGGTCGGGCGTTTGGCATCGGCGGGAAGATTGAGTTTTTGCCCGGCATCTGCGGTGGCTTGTTCGGTGGCGGTTTTGCCTTCGAGTTTGGCAATGGCGTCGTTCACTTGAGTGGCGAGTTGGTCGCCCGCTTTCATCGGATCTTCGCTGTTCGGGACGATCAACAGCACCGGCTTGAGGAGGCCGGTCTCGACCTGGACGACGCGGCACTGGATCGCGGTGCGCTCGCCGACTTGTTTGGATTCGCCGAAAATATAGTATTTCGCGCCGACCAATTTCCCGACCTTTGACGCTTGATCTTGGGTGAGACCGGCAGCACCCAGAGTTTGCTCGGCGAGCATATCACTGAGTCGTTTGCGATCGACAAGATCGTAGTCTGCTTTTCCCGAGAGCTGGGCTTCGAGAACTTCAAACACGAAAGCTCCGACACCCGTGGTGCCTGCGGGGGTGACGGGCGGGGTGATGGCTACGGAAATGGCCGCGCTGGCGGATGCAAGGGTGGCGAGTGATGCGGCGAGTGATGCGGCGAGAGAGGCGGTGAGTTGGGTGGCGAGTTTCATAAGAGTTAGGGAGTGATGATGGTGGGTTGGGCTTGGGAGATCTGGTTGCTGAGGTCGAGAATCAAAGGGGCATCGGCCGGGTTGGCTTCGGGCGCGTTGGCCCGCGCCGGGCGGGGGAGTTTCGCGGTGAAGTTTAACAGATCCGATGCGGGAACTTTTTGCAGAAGCGCACCAGTGCCGGGAGAAATCCCCAGATCCAAAGCAACCAAGTCGAGTCTGCCATTGGTTGAGAACAGATCGGGAGGTGGCGGGCAGAAGACGTTTGCCCACGAGTGTTGGACTTTGGAAGCATCGAGGATCTTTCTCGAAACGCGGTTGAGTTGTGCCGCCGCGATGGCCGTGATGAGTGGCAGCGGCCTTGGATCATTGGCTTTGAACTTTCTGAAATAGTGATCTGATAGAAGGGTGAGGGAGCCTCTCTCGATGGAGTAAATGTCGCCCGCGTAGTTTTGTTTCTTGGAGACCAATTTCGTCTGCGTCAACACGACCGTGCCTAGAGTGGGACCGTCCGGCAAGTTGGCGCGGGCAACGCTATCCGCGAAGCCATTGCCATCCAAAGCCTGGGGGAGCTTCAGGTAGGAGCTGAATTTTGACACGTCCAGTTGGATTGACCGGACATGAACGGCGCATCCCCAGAAGTGCGCGACGTGGGTGGCGACTTCGCGGGCATACTTGGACTCGATGGTCTGGTCATGAATGAGATCGATCCGGCAATCGCCGGGAAGGGTTAGGAAATCCCGGGGAGTGGGTAGCGAGGCCAAGGGTTTGGCCGCGAGCTCGGTTAGGATGCCGGTGAGTTCCTTCTGCGCTGCCGCGTCCTTGGTTTTGGCTGCAGCGAGGAGTGCGCATTGCGCGTCGGCGATTGCGAGGTCTTTCTGGCCGGCGGCGATCCTTGCCCGGATCATGGCCATGCGCACGAGCGGCGAGTTCATGACCCAGTCGTTGCCCAGTTGGACGACATTGCCTAGAGTGGCTTCGGCCTGGCCTTGATCAATGCCCAGAGCCAGGAAACGCGCCGTCATGCGGTCGATTTTACAAGTCGAGGCGGCGTTTAACCGCATCAGTTCGAATTCGCGTTTCTTGTTATTGAGCGCCCGATAGGCGTCGAGGATGATGGAGGTGCAAATGCTGCTCCATTTCCCCCTGCGCTCCAACAGGTCCACACAGTCCTGATAGCGGCCGAGATTCATCAGCGCGACCACCAGCGATTCGTAGAACGGGGACTTGGCGACAAGCTCTTCGATGGGTTGGTCGCCGCGGTTGAGGATGGCCCAGCCTTTTTTCGCGTCGCCCAGGCGGATCCACAGTTCCCCGAACCGTCGTAAATCCGGGTCGGCGTTCTCTTTGGCCAGCTCAGTCATCGGCAGTTCTAAAATTTGCCGCGCCTGATTGTAGATCAGATCCAGTTGGCCGGACTTTTTCAGTTCCCGGATTTGTTGCAGCCGTCCATCGGTCGCATCGTACTCGTGCTGGAGCGGGTAAAGCGCTCCCGGCGTGGCTCCCCGATAGAATGCCGTCACGGCATTCCTCATCAGCGGTGGGTCATCACTGGCGAGGGCGAGGGCGGCGTCGCCGAGGCGGATCGAAAGCTCGGCCTCGGTGGCGACGAGTTGGCGTAACCCGGCCCAGCCTTCCTTCAAGTTGATGATGAATCTGGCTTCGGCGTGACGAAGTTCCAGATCATCGGCGACCGGGCGGGCGATGGATTCTCCGGCGGCGTGCAGCCCTTCTTGCAGTAACTCCTTCACGACGCCAGCGGGAGGGGGAGCGAGCAGGGAACCGGACCAAGACCGGCAGGCGAGCATGCGCCCGGTGACGACATCCACGGCGAACAAATCGGTACCGATTTTGTCGGTTGTTTGAAAGTGGATGAAGGGAATGAGGATCAGATCGGCCTTTGCGATCCGCCCGAGGTCGGTGGCTCCGTTAGCGTTGAGTCCGATCGTGGCGGCGAGAGTTTTTTCATCGAGTAGCTTGGCCGATTCCGTGCGATCGACCAAGGTGGCTCCGGCGTCCTCGCTCGCCACCACATCTTCCAACACGGCGCGGATGAGCGGGGCAACTTTGCTCAAATCCGCTTGCGCACCGCCGGCGCTTACTGGTTCCAAGAGGGAGCAAACCAATGGTTTTCCTTGCGGGTTTTTGTTTTGAGTGGCCGGAGAATGCGCAGTCAGCCCGGCGACACTGGCGATGTGGCGGGCAACCTCGCCGGGCAAACCATTCGCAATATCGCCGGGATTTTTGATCGGGAAAATTTTGGGTGGAACGAGTGTCATGTGGGTTCCAACCCGGTTGACGAACACGCGCAGTTGATTGTTTGGCTGATCAAGCACGGAAAGCACGAGGAATCCGGACGGCAACACCCGAAGTGCGGGAGCGGAGCCGTTTTCCGCAACCCGGAGTTTTTGCTCGAACACAACCGCTGACAACCCGGCCCGCGAGAGGACTTCTGAATCCCAGCCGTTCAGCAACTCCGCTTGCAGCCGCGCGTCAAAAGCTGGCAGCGCGGCGCGCATCGGTGACTGCGTTTCGAAATCCGAGAACGAGGGTAGGAATGCAATCCGGATCGCGCCCCAACAATGGGAGGCCGTGAACAAAATCAGCGCCAAAAGCAGGTTTGTTTGCATGACCACAGCGCAAATCGTAGAGGCTTGCTCATTCGTGTCAACGTTTGGACCGGTTCGCCGCCATCGGCGTTTTTTCCGCTTCCGAAATCCTTCCTCACAGCCATCCTCCCGCCATGCGCTTCGCCGATCGTCTTCAACTACGGATTGAGAAAACTGGATCCCGCCTCTGCGTGGGACTCGACCCCCGGCCCGGTGATGGCGGGGCGGCGTTCGCCCGGAATTTCATGCTGCAAGTCATCGAGGAGACTGCCGTCTGGGCGGCTGCGTTTAAGCCAAACATGGCTTACTTCGAAGCAATGGGCATCGAGGGGATTCGGTTGCTAGAAGACCTGCTTGCCGCGATTCCTGACGACGTGCCGGTGATCTTGGACGCCAAACGCAGCGACATCGGCGAGACCCAAAAATACTACGCGCAGGGTTATTTCGCAGGCTGGAATGTCGATGCCGTCACGCTCAATCCCTTTCTCGGCTACGATTCCATCGAGCCATTTCTCGACTGGGAAGGGAAGGGGATCTACCTGTTAGCCGTGACTTCCAATCCCGGCTCGGCGGATTTCCAACGGCAAAAACTCGCCGACGGTCGCTCCGTTTTCGAACTCGTCACCGCACTCGGCGAACGCGCGAAATCCGAAGGCCGCGCCACCGATGTCGGCTACGTCGTCGGCCTAACCAATGCAGCGGATGTCCTCGAGAAAATCCCTGACGCGCCGTTGTTAGTGCCCGGCCTCGGTGCCCAAGGCGGCGACCTCGCATCGCTTGCCGCCGCCGCCCGCCGCGCCCCGGATGTGATCAATGTTTCGCGCGGCATCCTCTACGCCGCCGACGACCGCGGCTTCGGCGCCCGGGCGCGGGAATGGGCGGAAAAAATCGCCGCAGCTTACGGGAAATGAGTTCGAGTTTTTCCTGCAAGCCCGAGATTCATCCGCTAAGATCAGCCCACTGTGGATCATGACGAGACCTCACCCATGAAGCCAATGCCCGCTCGGTATTCCGGCTTGCTGCCGCAAAAAGGCTGGCCCGCCCGCAACCTGAAATTCCTGAGACACCGGATCGTGCCCGGCATGTTTCAGCGCATCAACGGCGATGTCTTGCAGCCCGTGCTCGCCCCGCCGGCTGCCGACAAAGTGCGTGTCACCTGGATCGGTCACGCCTCGTTTTTCCTGCAATTTGCCGGCCACTCGGTGATCGTCGATCCGAACTGGGCGAAGTGGCATGGCCCGGTGAAACGCCAGCGCAAACCCGGCCTCGACCTCCACGGCGTGCCGGAAGTGGACCTCGTGTTAGTGACCCACGCCCACTTCGATCACCTCCACAAACCGAGCCTCAAAATCCTCCAAGCCCGCGAAGGAATTGTCGTCCCGTTAGGCAGCGGTTCGCTGGTCAAGCGTCTGAAATTTCCTGCCATCCACGAGATGCGGATCTGGGATTCCCTCACGTTTGACCAACTCGAAATCATCCACACGCCCTGCCACCACTGGGGCGCGCGATTCATCCACGACACCCACCGCGACTACGGCGGCTACATCGTCCGCGCCGGCGGCAAAAGCGTCTTCCATTGTGGCGACAGCGCCTACTTCGACGGTTTCAAAGACATCGGTGTGCGCTACGAAATCGACATCGCGCTGATGCCCATCGGGGCTTATGAATCGCCGAGCGGACGCGATGTCCACATGAACCCCGAGGAGGCCGTTAGAGCCTTCGCCGACCTCGGCGCGAAGGTGCTCATCCCCATGCATTACGGCACTTTTCCGCTGGGAAATGAACCTCACAACGAACCGGTGGACCGCCTGCTGATGGAGGCGGACCGGTTAGGCATCAGCGATCAGATCTTGATCCCGGAAGAAGGCGTCGGCATCGAGTGGTGAATCTTTTTCGGGAACAAATAATCATTCCATGTATCCTACCCGCATGAACCGTCGCCTCGCCCTCTCGCTGTTACTCCTCATCCCGACCCTTGCTTCCTGCGAACCTCAAAAAGCTATGACCGCCACCGATAAACAAGCTGCCAAAACTCCAGTCGTCCCCGCCGGGGCGGAAACTGCCACGCTCGGAGCCGGGTGTTTCTGGTGCATCGAGGCCGCTTATAAGCAGTTAGACGGCGTTTACTCAGCGACCTCCGGCTACATGGGCGGCTCCGTGAAAAACCCAACCTATGAGCAAATCTGTGACGGCGACTCCGGCCATGCCGAGGTGGTGCAAGTGGTCTTCGATCCCAAAAAGATCAGTTATGAAAAAGTCCTCGCGTGGTTCTGGGATCTCCACGATCCCACCACCCTCAACCGCCAAGGCAACGACTCCGGCACCCAATACCGCTCCGCCATTTACTATCACTCCGACCCGCAGAAAATAACTGCCGAAGCGTCCAAAGCCGCAGCCAAGGCCAATTTCAAAGCCCCCATCGTCACCGAGATCACCAAAGCTTCCGAGTTCTATCCGGCCGAGAATTATCACCAGAATTACTACAACGAGAACAAATCGAAGAACCCGTATTGCCGGTTTGTCATCGAGCCGAAGCTCAAGAAGTTAAAGCTCGACCATTGATTCTAACGGGACGGCTCGCTCGGGGGTGAGTGAATCGCCAGATAGCTCGCAGGAATCCGGTTAGATGGCGGAACGGGAGGGATTTGAACCCTCGGTAGAGTTACCCCTACGTTCCCTTAGCAAGGGAGTGCTTTCGACCACTCAGCCACCGTTCCGTGATGCGGGTCGGGAGGTTTGAACCATAGCGAAAGAAGAACGTCAACCCTCGGCAGGTGGAAACTTTCAGGAAATTGAAATTCGCCGGATTCAGTCAGCGGCAGGGGGCTGT
>JAYVEJ010000780.1:0-2769 GCA_043748885.1 Luteolibacter sp.
GGATTGTCAGCCACGCGAGCCGGAGGGAAGGGGGCCGTCGTCCCGTCGCCCGGCAGTTTGACGATTTTGGGGCCGAGCACGCCGATATGCAGCCACACGGCCGACGATCCTGGACCGCCGTTGAAGGCAAACATCACCGGACGGGTGGAGGAGTCCTTGGTATCGGTCCGCACATAGCTGATATGAAAAATAGAGGCCCGCGCTTTTCCGTCGTCCTCCTTGAGTTGCAATTTCCCGGTCGTGACCTGGTAGGGGATTTTCGCACCGTTGATCGTTACCGTGGATTCGCGGATCACCGGCTCAATCACCTTCGCTGGCGGTGCGTCCTTGGGCGGGGTTTCTGGAGGTTTTTCGGCATCGGGAGCAGCCGAGGCGATCAATGTCAGACCAATGAAAACGGGCAAAATAAACCAGCGCATGGGCGGAAATGTAGGAAGGAAAATGCACTTTGTCGATGGTCGGTTGGGCCTTTACCGCCGTCTCAGCCCGGCCTCATCCCGCGCCATTTTCACCAACTCTGGCGGGGCTAAAAACGATTTCCCAAGTTTGCCGAATTAATTTATGAGGCTTAAAACTTGTGACAATAAATGTAATGCGGAATCAAAGGGCAATGGGTCGTTTCGAAAAAACGAATCTAAACCGACCTGGTGGAAAATGCTCACCGACCGACGAGTTTCGCGGCCGTGGCGGCGTCCAGGGTGAAATTTCCCGTGCCGAAGGATTTCGGAACCTCACCGGCGGCGATCTGGTATTCAAAGGCTTTGAGCGGCTTCTCGCCGGCCACTTCCGACATCAAATACACGCGAATCGTCATCACTTCCTTGCCGGTTCCGCCCTCGAGTTTTTTCACCGAGTATTGGACCTCGTTGGTGCCATCCAAGGCTCCGCCAATCACAATTTCTGCCTCCTTGGCGTTTGCAAACCGATGGTGGCTGATCTTGTTGACCTGAACTTGGACCTCGCGGCCTGGGCAAAACACGTAAACCTTGGCCACGTATTTCGCCGGTTGTGCGGCGATCGGCGTCGGTGGGATTTGTCCCGAGGGTTGGGCTTCTGGAGTCTCGTCCAAATACTTCAAATCCCCGGCTGCCAGTTCCTTGCGGACGGCTGTTAGGGCCACCAAATTGACGAAATCCGCCCGGTCATAGAGCCACCCCCCGCTGCCTTTGATGAAGGAAAGGACCAGCAAATTTTCGGTCGGCTCACCGCCCACGCCGAAGTCGATTTTTCCGAAGTAGGATGCTTTTGCCGTCGCCCCTTTTTGTTTGGCTTCGAGAAATTGCAGCCCTTCGAGCGACGGCGGCGGTGCGGGTAAATCGAAAACTGCGGCGGGAAACGGTTGTTTTTCCGAAAGGATGCGGTTCCGCACTTCGACCCGGCGATGCTCGGCAGTGACTCGCTGCCAGATCGAAGCATCGCGCCGGATCATCGATTCCCGCCACGCGCGGTAGGTCGTTTCTAGGGCGGGGCGCAAATTCTCCTGTGCGGCTGTTAGGGAGGCGAAAACCAGCGAAAACCCGAAAATCAGTCGATTCATACGCGAAACGATTGGACAAGACCGCCCAACTCACAACAAACAAATTGCAGGCCGATTCGATTAGGAGCGGCAGAGGTTTTAGCTATGAGCAGTATTTTGCAGAAAGTGGCGCCGATTGGCGAGGCGCGCGATCGTGAGATTTTGAAAGATGCGGCCACCTACGTCTATCAGCAACGACCCCAAGGCGATGTCCTGGCCCATCTCTTCCTGCCGGAAAAAATGACTGTCGAACCGCGACCGGTCATTGTCTTTTTCCACGGCGGCTTCTGGGATTCACCCACGCCGACTCAGTTTGTCCCCCACTGTTTGCACTTCGCGAGCCGCGGCGCGGTGGCGGTCGCCGCAGAGACCCGGACTGCGGCCAAGCACGCCACCGGCCCGTTAGAAGCGATCGAGGATGCGCGCGACCTCATCCGCTGGTTGCGCTCCAATGCCGACACTTTCCACCTCGATCCAAGCAAGATCACCCTCGGCGGTGCCGCTGGCGGTGCCTACTTGGCACTGCTCGCCACCCTGCCCAAAGCCAAGAATCTGCCGCCCGTCGCTGGGTTCGACTGCCATCCGCAGGCTCTCATTCTTTTCAGCACGCTGATCAACACCGCGACGAAAGGCCCTGCGATCGAGCGTTTCCCGGATGTAAAGACGGCCAAGCGCCTGAGTCCGACTCAGTTGATCCGCCGGAACCTTCCGCCGATGCTTTTTTTCCACGGGAAATCCGACCGAATCACCCCGTTTGAGGAAGTGGACAAATTCCGGAGGCGCATGCGCTGGCGCGGAAATTCCTGCGAGTTGATCCACTTCGAGCGGGCGGATCACAGTTTTTTCAACTTCAACGTCAGCCATAAAAATTTCGAGCTGACCATCGGCGCTGCGGACCGATTCCTCGTGGATCGCGGCTTGCTCCCGCCCGAGGAAATCGACGAAATTTCCTGAGGCCACCCCACTCCAGCGAGCACGCATCTTGCTTGGCGGTGATGGCACTTTGCCGACAGTGACCACCGTTATGGCGAACGGCCCATTGACACCCCCGAGGTGATCAAAAACTTCCACATCAATGTCAAATCCGGCAAGTCTGGAGATGATGAGCAATAGGTTCGTATGACCTCGTGAATGCCGACGAGCTGGAAATCAAACCGGCACCAGAAGCCAAGCCCGGCGAGGCCCAGCAGGCGCGCTAATCCACAAACTCCGCACCGATGGCGGAGTCCGCAACGGGCGCGAAGTCGTCATGC
>JAYVEJ010000781.1:0-2767 GCA_043748885.1 Luteolibacter sp.
TGTTTCCGTCGGCTTGGTTTCCTATGAACTCGATCTATTCGGTCGAGTCCGCAGCTTAAACAATGCCGCCTTGGAAACTTACTTCGCCACCGATGCCGCCCGCGTCGCTGCGCAAATCTCGCTCGTCGCAGAAGTCGCCAATCAATACCTAACTGAGCGCGCGCTCCAAGAACAGTTCGCCCTCGCGCAGCAAACTTCCGATGGCTTTAACGTCGCTTATGACATCATGAAAAGCCGCTTCGACGCCGGCACGATCTCCGAACTCGAACTCAGTTCGATGGAGGTCCAGCGGCAAACTGCCAAGGCAGATCTCGCCGCCTTCCGCCAGCGCATTCAGTTAATCAATAACTCGCTCGTCTTCCTCGCCGGTGGCTCACTTCCTGCCAGCTTGCCTAACGGCCGCACGCTCGACCAAGTCCTCGTCGCCGAGGTGCGGGCAGGCGTTTCTTCCGATCTATTGTACCGCCGCCCGGACATCCGCGCTGCCGAGCATCAACTCCGCGCTGCCAATGCAAACATCGGCGCCGCCCGTGCTGCGTTGTTCCCAAGTATATCTCTAACTGCCACTGGCGGCACCGCCAGCCGCAGTCTGACCGACCTGTTTGCTAACGGCACAGCAAGTTGGTTGTTCGCCCCCCAAGTCAACATCCCGATCTTCTCCGGTGGCAAGAATCTAGCCGGCCTCAAAGCTTTTGAAGTCGCCAAGCAAACCAGCATCGCCACTTACGAGAAAGCCATCCAAACCGGCTTCCGCGAAGTGGCTGATAGCCTCGCCAACCGCAACGGCCTCGCCGAACAAATCGCCGCCACCCAAAGCCTCGTCGCCGCCCAACAGAAACGCACCGACCTCGCTAACACCCGCTACTCCAAGGGCGTGGACAGTTACTTCGAAGTGCTTAACTCCACCCTCGATCTATACACTTCCCGCCAATCCCTGATCCGCCTCCGCCTCTCCCGTGCCACGAACTCCGTGAACTTATACAAAGCCCTCGGCGGCGGGTGGTGAATGGAGCTATGACAGCTACTGTAAGGTATCCACCATTCGCATTTCGTTAGCGTGTCGGAATTTGTGACGGTGTCACGTCTCACCTAGATTACAAAGACTCAGCAACATTACGGACGAGGGTTCGATCATCGGCAGGTGTGCAAGGTGAGCTATTGGGAGGCGGCTGAGTGAAGAGGTTTTTTCAAGGGCAGAATGACATTGTTCGCGGACTCAGGCCCGTTTCCCGAATCCATGCTGGACGGAAATAGCACGGGTGTCCTAGGATGGCAGTAACCCGTCAAATCACCATGACGACTCTCGCACCCCTTATCGCAGCCGCGGTCGAAGTGGCATGTTGCTTATCGTCGAGCCAAGCGATGGACGTTGCACGAGCCGAGACCGGCGTCGATGCGGCGGTGGCGCGCTTCGGTGTCACGGGTCAGGGCGTCATCGTCGGCGTTCTAGATCGCGGGATCGACTGGCGGAACGACGACTTCCGTAATCCAGACGGCACCACCCGCATCAAGTGGATTTTCGATCTAAGCGATCCCTCCGGTGCCACCGCGCCAGGCAACAGTTACGGCGTCGGCACGATCTATACCGAGGCGCAGATCAACGCAGCACTGCTCGGCGGACCCGACCTCGCCACCCGCGATGCGGTGGGTCACGGCACCACCACGGCAGGGATCATCTGCGGTAGCGGGCGCGGCCTCCTTGACCGCAAATATCGGGGCGTGGCTCCCGACGCGAAGCTTATCGTCGTGAAAATCGTCGGCGGTGCGCCAGCCCATGATGCAGAGGTCGCCGAAGCGGATTTCTACGCTGGGAGCGACGTGCTCAAGGGCATCGACTTCGTCCGCGACAAAGCGGCCGCGCTTGATCTTCCCTGCGTGATGCTCCCCAACGTCGGCTCCATCGGCGGACCCACTGATGGCACGAGCGCATGGTGTTGCAAAGTGGATGACATCACCAAATCCGGATTGCTCTTCGTCAACGGACCGGGCGACGAAGGCGGCATGGCAAACCGCGCCACGGGCATTGTTCCCGCCGATGGCAACGCCGTGATCCAGATCCGCAAAGACGATCCCGGCCCCTTGAGGATGAGTCTGTGGTATGCCGGCGGAGATCGGTGCGATGTGTCCATTACCTCGCCGGGTGGCACTTACGGCCCTTACTTGGCACCCCCCAACGACGGACTCGACCTCCAGAACGTCGCGGGCCAGTTCGACTACTTTCATCTTGGTTCGGATTTCGACTCCATCTTCGACGGCGCGATGAACGGCAAGCGGATGATTTTCCTAGTTTGCAATGGTCCCGTCGGCACCTACTCCCTTCAATTGCACGGGGCCACCATCGCTGCAGGCGGACGCTTCGACGCGGGCCTGAATCCCTCTAACATCGGCCAGCAGCCGGGCACCGCGAACCGCTTTCTAACATTCGGTTACCCCGGCAATCTTGGGAACATCTGGGACGGGGCGACGGCATTCCGCAACATCTGTCCGGGCGACTATGTGGTGCGCAACGATTACATCGACATCGATGGCAATCCGCAGTCGCTCTCCTTCACCGGGGAAGGTAACGTCGGTGAGATTTGGAAAGGCAGCAGCGCAGGTCCGACGTACGACGGTCGCCTCGGGGTCGATCTCGCCGCGCCGGGAGATAGTCTTTTCACCACTTACAATCCAGCTTCCCACTGGGCGACGTTTCGCTTCAACCTGATCCAGAATGGACTTGGCAAATACGGACGCGCCAGTGCGGTGAGTGCATCCGCGCCCTTCACCA
>JAYVEJ010000782.1:0-2767 GCA_043748885.1 Luteolibacter sp.
AGCCGGCCTGGATACGCATGAGACTGCGATCCATCCTGAGAAAGCGGCGCGGTCGGGAAGGCCGAGGCCGAGGAAAAGATCACCAACGCTGGCCCAACCGCTACTTCAAAAAGCTCGGGCTCTATTGCCTGCTAGACGCCCGAGAAACAGAATTCGCGAGCCTCCGTAACGGAGAAAACTACCTCTATCCTCCCCCTGTTTCACGCGATCACGTTATAGAGATATGGCCGGTTCGTGGCAGTGTCCTCTGCGTAAGGGTTGCCGTGATTGCTCCCCAAATGGCCTGCGGGCGTCGGGAAGGGATTCCGACGCCCGTGGTCGTTTTAAGGCCGGGTGATTTTTAGGCGGATGAAGCGCTTCGCCGCAGTGGCCGTGGCGACGGGATCGCGGGCGGAGAATAGATGGGTGGTGTTGGTTAGAACGACGGCGGCTTGCCAGTTGACTAAGTCGGAGGAGGCTTCGGCGTTCCAGAGGATGTCTTCGGTGAGTGCGGTGTTGCGTGGGGCGGTTAGAGTTAAGTAGCCGCCGCTTTGCTGGGTGGTGAGGGTGGAAATGCTTGGGGTCTTGGGATCGAGAGCCAGCGCATACTCGACGAGATTCGGGAGTGAGTCGCCGTCGGGATCGGCGTTTTCAGCGCTGAGCGAGAGGTTGCTGAGTTCGCTGCTGGTGAAATTTACAAAACGCCAAGCGTCGAACGGCTTGTCCTCAAGGGTCACGACTGCCGGTTGCGCCGCGTCGCTGACGAGCGCGAAATCTGCGGCCACGGCCACGCTGACGCTGCGGTTTCCCTGGGCTATGAAATCCGCGATGGGTGTGACTTGCAGCGTGGTCGATGACTGGTCGGCCGGAATGGTGACGCTGGCGGGGAGGGGGAGGTAATGACTGCCCGCCACCGCGCTGCCGCTGACTGTTAGTGGGACAAACAACGGCAAGGTCGTGTCGCCGGTGCGGGTGACGGTGATGAGGCCGGACTGCAAGTTGATTTCCCGGGCGGTCGCCACCGTCGCGGTGAGGGTGACGGCGGGCAGGCTGTGCCAAGCGATGGCGTACGGTGTGGCGGTGGTGGAAGTATTTTCAACGACTAAAGCATAACTGCCGGGGGTGAGTGCGGGCTGATAGACAAGCTCAACATTGTCCACGCTGCTCAAGCTTTCCGCAACGAGGCTGCCGACGGTGAAGCCGGTGGCGCGGTAAAGGTGGAGGTTGAGATTGGCGAGCGTGGCATTCCAGGTGCCGCCGCCAGTCTTGGTGACCACCCGATGCCAAGTGAGCGCCGCGCTGAACGGCGTGGAGGGTGCGCCGGGAGGGATGGTGAAGAAATAGGTCTTGGTGGAATTGCCACTAACGGTTTCCGCGCCCCAGCCGCGGGCATTGAGCAGAGTGGTGTTAGAGGCGGTGGCCCGCCCGGCTCGGAGTGCGTTGTAGGCGTGGTTGATGTTGAGAATGCCCGCGCCGTATTTGAGATCTAATGGGCGAGTGGAGGTGTTCGCCCACGTCGGGATTTTGGTGGCGGTGGCGAGCAGCAGTGCTTTGATGACGCGGGGTTTGTCCGAAGTAGCTAGAGTCGGGAGTTTTCCATAGAACAATGCTGCGGCGCTTGCCACCATCGGGGTGGTCCAACTGCACGCATACTCGGGGTCGGCGCTCGGTCCCACGATCTCCGGCTTGATGCGACCGACGCCGTCAGTATTGGTGAATCCCGCGCTGTGCCCGCCGTTGTCCATGCCGACTGAGATCGTGTGATAGCTCTGGCAGAGCAACTGCGGCAGCACGGTGGTGCCGTTGTTGTCGGTGCCGACCACGCAGACGAAGCCGTCGCGGTCGATGGCGAAGTCCAGCCGCTTGTCGATTTCCGTAGCTTGGGTGTTGGTGATGCCAGTGCTGTCTGCGACCCAACTGTGATTTTGGACAGCACGGGTTTCGACTAGTGGATAGTTGCTAGTATTGTAGTTGAGGAATTTTCCGTAGAGCCAGTCGTTGACATAGTAAACATCGACCGGGCAATTTCCGCTGATGAGACTCGTCGTGTTGCCAAAGAAATTGGTGGCGACGTGGGTCGCATGACTGCTGATCGCCGTGCCCGAGCTGACGGATTTGTTCGTAAATGTTTTACCACTAAACAGCGCGAGGCTGGTGTCCGGCATGAACGTGAAAACCGGCGACATCGTTGTGGATGCCTCGACTTGGGTGAGTCCTTGGCTGGGTGCCGCTGGCAGATCGGCAGCGGCTAACAGTTGCAAGCGGGTGAAGCCAGCCACGTCCCGCCAGTCAGCGGAGAGCGGCGCGATGCTGACTAACAAGAGACAGCTAAGTTTTGTATAGAAGCGAAGTTTCGCGGGTGACGGGATATCTCTCAAGGCAGGGTTTGAACCGGCGGGAACCTAATGTCACTTAGCGTTGGAGCAACCCGAGAATCGGCGGCAGCGATTCTTTCCAAGCGTGGGCGACGGCGCAGCGGATAACGGCATCTTCATCGTCGCGGCGGGGGAAACTTCTCGCCTCGCGCAGTTTTTTGGCGGCACGGGTGATCGCCGCCAGTTCAGGAGCCATCGAAAGCACTCCCAGCACCGACGCCAAGGCGGTGGCCGCGAGCACCAGCGCGATGCAGCCGATGATCGGGATTTTGGCCACGATCACGGCCAACACGGCCACGACTCCGCTCAACGGAGGCACGGCCATGCCGAAACGGCGCGAGCCTTCTCGCGCGGACGCAGCTTTAGGGTCGCGCTCGCGCCACTCGGTCATGGCTTTCAATCGAAGCTGCCTG
>JAYVEJ010000783.1:0-2766 GCA_043748885.1 Luteolibacter sp.
AGGATCTGGGCGAGGACGTAGGGCAGGATGCCGCCAGCGCGGTAGTAGTCTTTTTCCACCGGGGTATCGATGCGAACGATGACGGGGACATCGAACGCGGCTCCGCTCGCGGGATGGACGCGGAGGTTGGCGATTTGCATGGGCTTGAGGTCGTTATCGATGCCAGTTAGATCGAAGGTGGCGTCGCTGAGACCGCTGATTTTATCGTAGTCTTCCTTGTTGACGAAGTTACAGGGCAGCACGCCCATGCCGACGAGGTTGGAGCGGTGGATGCGCTCGAAGGACTTGGTGATGACGGCTTTCACGCCTAGCAGAGTGGTGCCTTTGGCGGCCCAGTCGCGGCTGGAACCCATGCCGTAGTCCTCGCCGCCGATGACGATGGTGGGGACGCATTCTTCCTGATAGACGGCAGCGGCGTCGTAGATGGCGAGCGTGGGGATGTCTCCATTTGCCAGCGATTGGCCGGAAACACTGCCGTTCTTGAGTTCATGACTCTCGGCCATGAGGTGGTCTTTTTGAGGCGTTGCGGACGGGTAGTATTTTGTCACTCCACCTTCGATGCCGGGGACCATCAGGTTCTTGATGCGGACGTTGGCAAAGGTGCCGCGGGTCATGATGCGGTCATTGCCACGGCGCGAGCCGTAGGAGTTGAAATCGGCGAAACCGACGCCCTTCTCGACGAGGTGGCGACCGGCGGGGCTGTCCATCTTGATGGCTCCGGCGGGCGAGATGTGGTCGGTGGTGACGGAGTCGCCGAAGATGCCTAACGGACGTGCGCCGTGGATTTCCACGATGTCGCGCGGGGCGGGAGTGAAGCCATCGAAAAATGGCGGCTCTTGGATGTAGGTGGATTCGCGGTCCCATTCATAGACGTTGCCGGTGGAGGATTTGATTTCGTTCCACTTCGGGTTCTGGTCGGCGAAGCCGGTGTAGAGGCGTTGGAAAACGTCGGGTCGGAGCGAGGCGTTCATCGCGTCGGTGATTTCCTGACCGGTCGGCCAGATGTCGGCGAGGAAAACGGACTCGCCCTTGGGAGTTTTTCCTAACGGCTCGGTGGTCAGGTCGATATCGACAGTGCCTGCTAGAGCGAAAGCGACGACGAGTGGCGGTGACATCAGGAAGTTCGCCTTGATCGACTGATGGACGCGGGCTTCGAAGTTTCTGTTACCTGATAGCACGGAAGCGGCGACGATGTCCTCGGCTTTCACGACGTCCTCGATGCCAAGATCGAGCGGGCCGGAATTCCCGATGCAGGTGGTGCAGCCGTAGCCGACGGTTTGGAAACCAAGGGTGTCGAGTTCGGCTTGGAGACCAGTTTTGTTGAGGTAATCGGTGACGACGCGCGAGCCAGGTCCGAGCGAGGTTTTGACGGATGGGTTGATCTTGAGGCCAAGGGCGTTGGCCTTTTTCGCCAACAAACCGGCGGCTAACATGACGCTTGGGTTCGAGGTATTCGTGCAGCTCGTGATGGCGGCGATAAGCACCGAGCCGTGGCCGATTTTATCCTTCACGCCGTCCTTGCTGTTGACGGTGACGATAGCGGTCTTGGTCTCGGATTTGGCGAAGCCGCCGTCGGCAATCGGCGCTGCTAGAAGCTCGCCCCACTTGGTTTTCAGGTTGTCGAGGTCGATGCGGTCCTGCGGGCGCTTGGGTCCGGCGACACCGGGTTTCACAACTGATAGATCGAGATCGACGACTTGGCTGAACTCCAACGCATCGCGCTCGGTCGGGATGCCCCACAGACCTTGGGCTTTGTAATAATTCTCAACGGTGGCACAAAGCTCGGCGGTGCGGCCAGTGCCAGCGAGGTAGCCGGTGGTGATTTCATCGATGCCGAAGAAGCCCATGGTCGCGCCGTATTCGGGAGCCATGTTCGCGATGGTGGCGCGGTCCGGCAGGCTGAGTGCTTTGGCTCCGGGGCCGTAGAACTCGACGAATTTGCCGACAACCTTGGTTTTGCGTAAAATCTCAGTGACTAGCAGAACGAGGTCGGTGGCGGTGACGCCGGTGTTGAGGGTGCCGGTCAGATAGACGCCGACGACCTCGGGGACGAGGAAAGTGACGGGCTGGCCTAACATCCCAGCCTCCGCTTCGATGCCGCCCACGCCCCAGCCCACGACGCCGAGGCCATTGATCATGGTGGTGTGGGAATCGGTGCCGACGAGCGTGTCCGGGTAGAAAACGCCGTTTTTCTCAAGCACGCACTTGGCGAGGTATTCGAGATTCACCTGGTGGACGATGCCGATGCCGGGCGGCACGACTTTGAAAGTATCGAATGCTTGCTCGCCCCATTTCAGGAACTCGTAGCGCTCGCGGTTGCGGTGGAATTCGAGGTCGAGGTTTTTCTCTAACGAGTCGGGGCCACCGGCGTAGTCCACCTGCACCGAGTGGTCCACCACCAGATCGACAGGCACTAACGGCTCGATCATTTTGGCGTCCAGGCCCATGCCGTGGACGGCGGAGCGCATGGCGGCGAGATCGACTAACAACGGCACGCCGGTGAAATCCTGGAGGACGATGCGGGCGACGACGAAGGGGATTTCATAATCGCCGGGAGCCTTGGCATTGTAGTTGGCGAGGTTGGTGATGTCCTTTTCCGAAACTTTGAGGTCGTCGTTGTTGCGGAGGAGTGACTCGAGAACGATCCGGATCGAAACCGGGAGCTTGGATAGATTCGGGAAACCTTGTTCGGCGAGGGCGGGAAGCGAGTGGAAATTGCCTTGGGCTCCAGAGCCGGTGGTGAAGGTGCGAAGTGTGTTCATGGGC
>JAYVEJ010000784.1:0-7281 GCA_043748885.1 Luteolibacter sp.
GTGATGAAACCGGTGCGGATCGTCAGCAGCTTGGGATCTTCGAGCGTGCTCAAAATAACAAACCGGCCAGCTTTCGCCTGACCGGTTTTCTTGACCCGCGCGAAATCCGCGCGCTGGCTCATGCTGCATGTCCGCGGGAGTCGCATGGCTGGGATGCTGTGCTACCGGACACCGCCGGGGCAGGGCGTCAGTTGCCGTGCTGCGTCGTGTGACGGCTGTATTGAATCTCAACGCCCTTCGGCACGAGGCGGCGGCGGCCCTTTTGGCGTCGGCGGCGGATGATGTCGCGGCCGGATTTAGTGGCCATGCGAGCCCGGAAGCCGAATTGGTTTTTCCGTGTGCGCTTGGATGGCTGATAGGTGCGTTTGCTCATGGCGTGGGCCTCAAATAAAGGTTCGTAATCCGACCGGGGTCCGGCTCGGGGCGCGAACTCTAGGCACCGAAGCCGGGTTGTCAACCCGGCAATGCCCGCAATTTGAGATTTTTTCTGGAGCGGGAAATCCCCTGCAATGATCGAAAATCCGAACCGGTATTCACGCGATGCGCTGCCTATGGCTGATCTTTCTGAGCCTGCCGAGCTGGGTCGCCGCCGCTGAGCAGGCCACGACATTCGACGCGGCGCGGACGGTTTTCGAGGTCCGCTGCTTGGAATGCCACCGCCAGGAAAAGGCCAAGGGCGATCTAGTTTTCACCACCCGCGAAGGAATGCTCAAGGGCGGCGAAGGCGGAACGGCAATGCAGCCGGGCCACCCGGGCGACTCTGAGATGATCAAACGCGTCCGCCTAGCTGCCGACGACGACGAACGCATGCCGCCCGAGAAAAGCGGCGAGCCTTTATCAGCCGGGGAAATCGCGGCGCTCAGTCAGTGGATCGAAGCAGGAGCGCCATGGACCGAGAGTCACCTCTTGTCGATCACGAAAAATGCCACGCAGTCAGTGGATCGAAGCAGGAGCGCCATGGACCGAGGGCGAGGTGTTAGCAGCTAGGGCGAAAACGGCATTGCCACGCTGGGATGCCGCGCCGGACCCGCAGATGGTGTCGATCGAAGCATTTCCCAAAACCGTCGCGCTCGAAACAGCGGCGGATTTCCACCGGCTCATCGTGATCGCCCATTTCAAAGACGCCTCCACTCACGACATCACTGCGCAGTCGAAGCTCACCCTCGCCGATCATTCGCTGGTGCATCTGCTCGGCACCGCGCTCACTCCGAAAAAGGACGGTGCCACGAGCTTGCGGATCGACTACCGCGGGCTCACCACCGAGGTGCCGGTGACTGTGAAGGACGCGGAAAAGCCCCGGCCGATCTCCTTCCAGCTCGATGTGATGCCTGTTCTAACTGCCGCCGGCTGCAACACCGGCTCCTGCCACGGCTCGGCGCGCGGGCAGGATGGCTTCCATCTCTCGTTGTTCGGCTTCGATCCCAAGGGCGACCACTTCCGGCTCACCACCGAGATGGCGGGCCGCCGAATCAACCTCGCACTGCCGGAAGAATCGCTGATGCTCACCAAGTCCATCGGCGCAGTCCCGCACACCGGCGGCAAGCTGATGAAGCCGGACAGCCCGTTCTATCAGACGCTGCTAGAGTGGATTCGCCATGGCGCAAATTTCGATGAAGGGGAAATCCCCCGCCCGATTGGCATCGAGGTGCAGCCGAAACAACTCGTTCTAACTGGCAGCGATGTGCGGGTGCCATTCACCGTCCGTGCCCTCTATTCGGACGGGACCGACCGCGACGTGACGACGCTGTCGCGGTTTTCGAGTTCCAACGACAACTCGGTTTCCATCCATGTCCGCGAAGGACTCGCCGCTTCCAACAACTGCGGCGAGGCGTTTTTGTTAGCCCGCTTCCACACGTTCACGGAAGGCTCGCAAGCCATCGTCGTCCCGGCGGATTTGAAATACACTCGACCCGAGTTCACCGCCTTCAATTACATCGACACCCACGTCGCGGAGAAACTCAACAAACTGCGGATCATCCCGTCCGATCTCGCGGACGATGAATCATTCCTGCGGCGCGTCTATCTCGACATCGTAGGAGTCCCCCCGACCTTGGCGGAGCGGGAAAAATTTCTATCAGACACCCACCTTGGCAAACGCGAGTCGCTGGTGGACGAGCTGCTAGGGCGCAAGGAGTTCACCGAGATGTGGGTGATGAAATGGGCGGAGCTATTGCAGATCCGCACCTTCAACAAAGATGGCCAGCAGGTTTCTTACAAAGCCGCGCTCAACTATTATCAATGGTTGAGTGAACGCATCGCCGGCAATATGCCATTCAATGAACTCGTCAAAAACCTTCTTTCAGCCAAAGGCGGGACGTTCTCGAATCCAGCAACTAACTATTTTCAAAATGAAGCAGACGGCTTAAAACTCACCGAAAACGTTGCGCAAGTTTTCATGGGCACTCGCATCCAGTGTGCGCAATGTCACAACCATCCCTTTGATCGCTGGACGATGGATGATTACTACAGCTTTGCCTCATTTTTCGCTCAATTGAAACGCAAGCCCGCCGAAGATCCACGCGAGCGGGTGATCTACGACGAAGGTGGGGAAATCCAAAACCCGGTGACCAAGCAGAACATGATTCCTAAATTCCTTGGCGGCCCCCGACCCGATCTAGGCGGCCAATTGCGGCGCGAGGCGGTGGCTAACTGGCTCGCCTCGCCGGAAAATCCGTGGTTTGCCAAAAACGTCGTCAACATCGTCTGGGCTCATTTCAACGGCGTCGGCATCGTCGATCCGGTGGATGACGTCCGAGTTTCTAACCCACCGTCGAATCCGGAACTGCTCGATGCACTGGCGGAGAAATTCGTTTCCTATCACTATGATTTCAAAAAGCTGGTGAAGGACATCTGCACCTCGCGCACCTATCAACTGGCCACTCGCACCAATGAGACGAACGTCACCGAAACTCGGAATTTTTCCCACGCGATGATCCGCCGGGTGCGGGCGGAAGTGTTACTCGACTGCATCTCCCAAGTGACCGCCACGCCTAATAAGTTCAAGGGCTTATCACTCGGCGCACGGGCCGTGCAAATCGCGGATGGTAATACTTCAAACTATTTTCTAACCACCTTCGGTCGTGCCACCCGCGCCACGGTTTGTTCGTGTGAAGTGAAAATGGAACCCAATCTTTCGCAAGCGCTTCATCTGCTCAATGGCGATACCACCCAGCAGCGCATCCATGACGGCAAGCTGGTAGAGACGCTAGTTAACCAAAAGAAAACTCCGGCGGAGGTGATCACTCATCTATATCTAACGGTGATGAGCCGCTTGCCCACAGATATAGAAAGTGAGAAACTTCTCGCCGCTGTGGCTGAGGAAAAGGAACCTGCCAAAGTGCGGGAAACGTTAGAAGATATCTTCTGGGCTTTGCTAAACTCGAAGGAATTTATCTTCAATCATTGAGTGGCTCAAGGGTTCACATCAGTGACCAGCCGGGGAACGATCACCGTAGGGATGAACAGCGGAAAGTAAGGACGGTCGAGTGGGTTCTCCATGGCAGGGGCGACCATCGCGGCGACTTCAGCGTCCTTAGCACCTTTGGCACTCTTCGCACTCTTCGAACTATAACCACCGTCGTCACCGGTGTTAGGATCGAGCGCGGCGAGCAGTGCTTGGACTTCGGCGATGGCTTCCGGCGCTGTGGCAATCGCACATTGGGAAATGATTCTCATGCTGTCCGGCGCGGCGTTGATGGCGGTCTCCACGATGGAGACGACCTGCGCCACATCGGCATTGCTCGCGGTGATCGCCATTTTCACGATTTCGCATGCGCAACTGGGGTTGGCTCCGACTTCGGACTCGACGATTTCGAGCACTTTGGAAACGTCGAGTTTGATCCGTTGCTCCACCGAGAGTGAGACGGCTTTGCAATCTGCGCCGTCCGCAGCTTGCACAGGTTTGCTAGCTTCGCGGTGGAGGGTGGACATCCGCATCAGCCCGGTTTGCAGGCTGTTTGCCTCGATCTCGTAGGGCTTGTTTCCAGTGCTAACGGCGACCTTGCGGTGGGTGACGGCCTCTGGAGTTGAATAAGCAGGTTTGCCCTCTGCTAGAGCGCGGCGGGCACTTGCGACCGCTTGCATCACGGATGGGCTGACTAAGGACGAGCCTTCCGCGAAGGAGCGTTTGGGTTTCGCTGCGATGACTTCTACGTTTTCGCTGATCTCCGAGGGGTGAGTGGTGCTGGCCGAATTCTGAGCCGAAAGCGTCGCAATCGTGCTGAGGATAAGGGCAACAACCATGTGGGGGGACACGGGTGTTTTCATGGGAGTGGGGGGAACGGCGCAAACCCCACAGAAATCGTGGATGATGTGCAATGCTTGATTATCTAATTCTTTTTAAAATAAACCATATAATCTCAAACGGTTGAAATTAAACGGTTTGCAGATTGATGGAACATGAACTTTTTAAATGCTTTATATTTCTTAAATATCTTAGTTGGCGTATGAAGCTGCTAAATGGCCGGGGAGAGGGTCTTTGAAGGCGGCGGCTGGGTAATGTTAGCCCTTGATGCCGCCGCTACGCCGGGAAACATTGGCGGCGGTCGTGCCACGCGACTTTCGGTTTCCGCCACCCCTTGTTCGGTCCACGCTTTTTCCAAACATGATCCCGACTCCTCGTCAAATTTTCGCCAGTTTCGAACGCGGCGAGATGGATCGCGATGAAATGCATGCCTTGATGGCGCTGCACGCGCACGAGTTGATCGAGGAAATGGAAGAGGACTATCAGAATCCCGCCGCCGCGTGGATCGAGAGCCTGTTAGCGAGGCGGGCCGCACGGCGGTTGGTGCGGCGTCATGGCTCGAGGCTGCTGCGAGAGGTGCTCGGTGCGCTCGCCGACGTGACTGATTTCCCACCGGCGCGGTATTTATGGAATGCGGCGCATCCAGATGTGGCGTTGCATTGTTTCCTGAGAATGCGGCGGGAACCGGTGTTTAGGATTCTCAGTCTTGAAGTTCTATCAGGTGTGATCCGCGTGGCGGTGGAGCATGGCGAGGCGGCGAGAGGCAAGGGGACTCGGCGGGCATTTGTGTTGAAACGCGACGCCCTGTGGAAACTGAAAGTGGAGTCGGTTGCGCACGGTTAGAAATTCTTAATCGTGTTGATGGTTTTCCACAAACGGGAGCCCAAGGTGATCGCGGCCACAAATAGCCCCGCCGCCAAGCCCCACCAGACGCCGACGGCCTCCCACTGAAACCCGAACGCCAGGCCCGCGCCGACGGGCAGTCCGACCAGCCAATAAGCGACAAAGCCCATGACCGCCGGGATCCGTGCGTCGTGCAAGCCGCGCAGCATCGCGGATGACGCAACTTGCAGGCTGTCGAAAAGTTGGAAGACGCCGACGATCACTAACAGCGAGGCTGCCAGGGCGATCACCTCGGGCGCTGCGATAAAAAGTGCTGCCAGCGATTTCCCGAAAACCAGGAAAGCGACTGCTGCTAGAACCGAATAACCGGCGGCCAGCAACCATCCAGAGACGGCGATGGGTCGCAGCCGGCTCAGCTCGCCTGCACCGCGGGCCACGCCGATACGGACGGTTAGCGCCATCGAAAGCCCGAGCGGAATCATGAACGCAGTGGCTGCTAGAGTGATCGCGACTTGATGTGCCGCCATGGCCTCCGCTCCGAAGCGCCCCATGATCAGCCCGGCCAGCGAGAATGCGGAAACCTCGCAGGTCATTTGAACGCTTGCGGGCAGTCCGACGGCAAGCAAGCGCCTGAGGTCTTGCAAATCCGGTGGCCGGAACCACCGGGATGGCACCCATTCCCGCAGTCCCTTGGCTCGCACCAGCCAGAAAATCATGGCTGCTAGAATGGCACAGCGGGAAATCAAGGTCGCCCATGCCGCGCCCTCGAAGCCCAGTGCCGGACAGCCGAATCTGCCGTGGATCATCACCCAGTTGAGTCCCACATTCAGCCCGACTCCGCCGAGGAAAATCCAGAACGGTGGCCACGGGCGACTCAACGCATCGGCATGATTTTTCAACGCGATCGACGCCAGTGCGGGGATCACCGAAGCCATGATGATGCGGAAAAAGCCGGTTGTTCGCGTTACCACGCTCGGCGGTTGGCCGAAAAAATCGAGATTCAGGGAGACCCACCCGGAAATCCCGAACAGCACCAAACCCAGTGCCGTGGCGAGAAACAGCCCGTGGCGGCAACTCCCGCGGGCACCCGCCGCGTCGTTTGCGCCGCGCGAGTTCGAGGTGATCACGGAAATCCCGCTGAGCAGGCCGATGCCCAACACGAACGGCACATGAAACAACGAATTCGCGAAAGTGAGAGCCGCCAGATTCGTGACTCCCAGATGGCCGACCATCACGGAATCGACGACGCCCATCAACATTTGGCTGAGTTGGCCGATCATCAAGGGCAGGGCCAGCCGTAGCGTGAGACGGGATTCGTGAAGGAGCTTCATGCGTGGATCGCTGTGATTGCGTCGCCACCCGGATTTGTCCACGACATTGTCGGCATGAAAATTATGACCGCACCGGACTCATTTTACGGTTGCCCTCACGAGGAGAGTTGCTACATCTCCGCCCGCGTCACGGCAATCGACCCTTCGGGATCATCGACTGCCACCGACAAAGTGCAACGCCTCGGTAGCTCAGTTGGTAGAGCAGTTGACTCTTAATCAATTGGTCCTTGGTTCGAATCCAAGCCGGGGTACGTCTTTTTGAGTGAATTTGAAGGGGAGTAAGAGTTTAGGGAGCGTTACCGGCAGTTTTGGCCGCCCCTCTTCAAGGAAACCTCCGCAGATCTTCTGGCCAGACCCTCCACATTCAGCGTCTTGGCTAATTGGATCCTTCGAAACGCAATCGGCCAGCCGCTGATTTTCGCCCTGAGCTTGTCCGCAAAATCATTCAGGCATTGATCAATCTCAGTGCGGAAACCCTGAATCCGCGTCACCAGATTTTCACGCGATCCTCTGGCTTCACAAAGAGCTTGTCGCCCGGCTTGATATCGAAGGCTTCATACCAAGCATCCATGTTCCGCACCACGCCGTTGACGCGAGCGAGGGCCGGGGAATGCGGGTCGGTGTGGATTTGTTTACGCTGGGCCTCGTCGCGGATTTTTTGTCGCCAGATCTGCGCCCAGGAAAGGAACACCCGTTGATCGCCGGTCACGCCATCTAACACGGGTGCGGGTTTGCCATTGAGCGAGGCGCGGTAGCCATCCAGTGCGAGATTGAGTCCGCCCATGTCGCCGATGTTTTCGCCCATGGTTAGCTTGCCATTGATGAACTCGCCGGGCAGCACCTCGATGCTTTCATACTGAGCAC
>JAYVEJ010000785.1:0-2744 GCA_043748885.1 Luteolibacter sp.
CAACTGAATCCAACATGGCTCAACCTTACGTCGGTGAAATCAGAATGTTCGCGGGAAACTTCGCCCCAGCGGGTTGGAGTTTTTGCGAGGGCCAGCTCATGCCCATTGCCGAAAATGAGACGCTCTTCAACCTCATCGGCACGACTTACGGCGGCGATGGCCAGAGCACCTTCGCCTTGCCCGACCTGCGTGGTCGCCTGCCGATCCATCAGGGAAATGGCTTCACCCTCGCGGAGACCGGCGGAGCTGAGGAGATCACTCTAACGGTGAGTCAAATCCCCGCGCACACTCACCCGAAGACCGCCGCGGCCGTTGGAGGAAATGCGGCTAGCCCTAGCGGCAATCTGCCCGCCAGTTCGTTCGGTGTGGTTCCCTATCTGAACGATGTGCCGAGCGGAAACTTCCACGCCGCCGCCATCGCGCCGGTGGGTGGCAGCCAGCCGCATACCAATTTGCAACCCTACCTGTGCGTGGACTTCATCATCTCGCTGTTCGGTATTTTTCCTTCACCCACTTAGTCCCATGGATCCATTCGTCGCTGAAATCCGCATTTTCCCCTTCAATTTCGCGCCCAGAGGCTGGGCATTTTGTAATGGCCAGATCCTGCCCATCTCGCAGAACACCGCGTTGTTCTCGCTGTTAGGAACGACCTATGGGGGTGATGGAAAATCGAACTTCGCGCTGCCGGACCTGCAAGGCCGGGCACCGATGCATCCGGGACAAGGCCCGGGCCTTTCGCTGCATGACCTTGGTGAAACGGGTGGCTCGGAAAGCGTGACGCTGCTAGAGAGCGAGATCCCCAGCCATGCACACACGCTGCGGGCAAACGTGATCGACGTCGCGGATACCAACGTCCCAAGCCCTGCGGCATCATTCGCGCTGTCGTCCGGCGGCACGCTCTATCAGCCGAACGCCAATGTGCAGCTCGCGCCGCAGGCTCTCGCGCCTGCCGGTGGCAGCCAGCCGCATAACAACCTGATGCCTTATCTAACGATGAATTTCAACATCGCCCTCCAGGGAGTTTTCCCGCCGAGACAGTAAGCGCGACCGCTTCGTTTCCTCATCTTCTGATCTTTTCAATTGTTCACCATGCAAGACGACACCTGCTTGTTCCGCCCGGCGCGCACTGCGTGGGCCATCCTTCTGCTTTGCCAAGCCCTTTGCACCGGCTTGCCCGCCGCTCCGGAGCTCACCGCCACCAAGGACGACGGAGTGGCCGCAGCGGTGAAAAAACCGGGTGGCAGCACGCTCACCTACAGCCACACGATTTCTAACGCCACCGGTGCCGGAATCACCGACGCCACCGGCGTCCAGTTCGCCGATCCTGATGTCGCCAACGCGACTTATGCCTCTAACACTCTGGCTGTCACCCCAGTCGCTATCGACGATGTCTATCCGTCCACAGTCATCGCTAACACCAGCATCAACACGGCGACCAGCGGCTTCAGCGTCGTCACCAATGATTTCACGGGCTATTCCGCAGGCAGCGCGGTGCTGGCCTCGGCTCTAACAATCACCAGTGTGACAACTCCCGCGCACGGTGCCGTCACCATGACCCTCAGCGGCGCAGGGGTGGGGCAGTTCGTCTATACCCCCGCGGCCGGCTATGTGGGTGCGGATAGTTTTACCTACGTCATCAGCAATGCGGTGACCGGCGGCACCACCGTCAGCCGCACCGCCAGCGTCAATCTAACGGTGGGAGGCCCGCTGATTTGGTTCGTCAATCCAGCCTTAGCGGTCAACGGCACCGGCATTTTGGGAAATCCTTTTAACAATCTAGCAGCGGCGGTGACCGCCATCGGAGCGAACAACAATCAGCGCATCTTCATCTACAGCGGCGGCGCGGCGCAAACCACGGCCACTCCTTTAAATAGCGGCGGCTGGCTCGTCGGCCAGGCCGCTGTGGGAACCTCCTTCGAGTCACTGATGGGCGGGATTTCCTACCCGTCGGACACCACCACGCTGCGTCCCACGATCAATAGCGCCACCAAACCGGTCCTGACCCGCAGCGGCGGAAACACCGTCACGCTCGGTGAAAACAACGTCATTGTCGGACTGGCGATCGGCAACACCGGCAGCGGTTATGCGATCAGTGGGACCAACATCAACGCCGGGCAGATCGGCAATGCCGTCACCAGCGACGTGGATCTATCAAGCACTAGCTCCGCGAACGGAGCCTTCTTCCTGAGTGGCGGAAATGGCACCATCACGGTCAACGCGCCCATCGCCACTGCCGCCGGACGTTCCGTAAACATCACCAGCCGCACCAATGGCAGCGTTTCATTTTCCAAAGCCATCAGCGATACCGGCACCGGCATCAATCTAACCAGCAACAGCGGGGCATCGGTCAATTTCAGCGGCGGGCTTACTCTCAACACCGCCAGCAATACCGCCTTCAACGCCACCGGCGGCGGCACCATCACTGTCACCCAAAATAACAGCTCCATCGTCAACACCCTAGCCACCTCTTCGGGCACCGCGCTCAATGTCGCGAACACCTCCATCGGTGCGAGTGGCATCACCTTCCGCAGCATCACAGCGGGGACCGCCGTCGGCAGTGCCGGCGTGGGCATCAGCCTCGACACCACCGGCAGCAGTGGTGGCCTAACGGTGACCGGCAATCTGACGTCGGTCAGCGGCGGCACCATCCAGCACAAAACCGGTTCCGACCTCAGCACCACCAGCGGGATTGGCATCTATCTGAATAACACTTCCAACGTTTCGCTGTCCCGGATGCAGCTCAA
>JAYVEJ010000786.1:0-2740 GCA_043748885.1 Luteolibacter sp.
AAACTATCCGAAAATGGGTCTCATCGGCTGAGTCACCCTTTATTTTTTTAACAGAAAATCACCCCGTTTATGATATCAAATACACCCAAGCAGCGCGCGATCACCTCGCTTTGAAACGCTGGCGGAAAGAGCAATCCCAACGGTAGAATAACAGCAAGTAACGCAGGGATTTTTCCAATCGGTCGTCCCCACTTTTTCTCTAGTAACGTGAGCAGGCCGTGCAGCGTGAAGTATAGAGTCGGCAGGCCGAAACCGGAACGAACGGGGAGCGTGATGGCAAGTTCATGCAGCACTCCCGATGCGACGAAAATCGCCATCACACTGGCATTCGCCCCAGCAAGTGCTTCCACTGGCCGACCGACGAGGCGCTGCATCATTTGTGAATAGCCGACATTCCAACGCCGACTCCAAAAGTCTCCGATCCCTATAGCTTCTAACTATAGGTCCACCACAACTCACGCATCAGCGGTGTCAAACCCACCAGTTTCTCCCGCCAACCAAGTGCCTTAGGAATCCAGAAACTCGCAATACTCAAAGCGACGAGTGACCAGCCACCGATCAACAACCCGATTTGTAAAAGTTCCTTCATTGGAAAATTGCAGCTAAAGTAAACACTGCGCTAGGCACCGCAAAAACTCCCAAAAAGAAGATATCCCAACCTCGATCCTTGCGGCGGATTTCCAGATCATAATAAGTCAACTGCACCACCACGCGGCTCGCCCAGAATAGTCCGAAGAACCCGCACAAGACTCTGCCCATCCGGTCTTGGATTAGCAAGTGTGGCCAGCCCAAGCACAACACCGCCAGCGCCGCGATGATCGCAATGATATATCCGCAGTGGACATAAAAGATCTGCCGGACCATCGGCTCAGCCCCTGCTAAATTATGGCCATATCTCCATCGCTTGGCCGCGACGAAATTTGCTATCACCAGCCCTAACAAAATCACTCCGCCCCTCGCAACCCGACTTCCAAATTCAGTGCATTCGCCTTTTTGATCCTTTGAAAATTTTCACCTTGTGACACAGAACCCATCCTCACACTCCGGTGCCTCCATGTGGTGCAGCTTCTCCCTCACCATCTTGTCCTTGCTCCTGAAGAAAACCTTGCTGAGCGCGTGGCGATTAGCCGCCAGCACCCGACAGGCGTGGATGGCAATCGGAAGCAACCCCGGCCCACCCAGCCTGCGCGCCGCCGCCTGATGATTCGCACAACTGTAGAGGCACCAAACCCACGCCTCCGCGCCACGGAAGATTTCATCTTCGCTGGTCCTCACCACCATTTCCCGAGCCGGGTCCAGCGTGCCCAAGCCGGGAAAAATCTGTTCCGCATGGGCCGCTTGATAGGGCACAAATTCAACTCCGAAAGCCCGTGGCTGGCGGTGGATCCATTCGTGAAAACTGCAGCACATCCCGCAGCGTCCGTCGTAGTAAACTTCGATCCCCTTGATTTGCTTGAGTAAATTCATGGTGTTTGCCTTCCTGTGATTTCAGAATTATCTGAAAATTCAGAATTTACAAGATGGATTTGCGTAGAACCCTTGAAATTTCGCCACCCACCCCACCGCTTTCGTCTGAGGCTTGGTTTACCGCTATTGGCAGACTTTCCAGAGACCGCGACGTCGCCTTTTTTGAGGATATCTTCAACGTTTTCGATGCGGTCGGCGGCTGCTTCGTGGCGGTTCCTGAGGGTGATCCGGGGTGCATCGCTTGATGATGAGTGCCTTTGCCAGAGCGGCCCACGCTCCGCAGGAAGTGGCGTCAGGGGCACTCGTCGCCGATCCAAAAAGCGACACAGCGCGGCAGTTCTACGAGGACTTCGGCTCTTGTGAACTCGGTGCGAAGCGGCTCTTAATGACGACGAAGCAGGTGGCAATTCTGCTTTCCGCTCATGCTCAGTGACCGTTTCTTGGTGGAGCTTTAGTGCCTTGGCGAAGCGCTCGGTGGGCGTTGCTGGAGGGGCCAACAAGGCTTCGATAAAACGCCGAGACTCGGCCTCGTTCAGTTGGATGGAATCGTGTCCACGAATAATTTCCTGAGCAGCGACTTGTCCTCTGAAGTGATCCGGGCGACGAGTCGATCCGAGCAACGAGGATCATTTTGCAAGGATGCCATGGCGCGAAGGTGTGCCGGGTTGTGCCACAGTTCAATATTTACTGGCCGCGATTCTCGAGGATCTGCTCGTAGAGTTCATAAACCGCATCCCGGGTGTTGGCATATTCGAGCCGGATCTCATTGCCGGAAATCTGACGGTGAATCAGCCGCAATCCTCCGATCCGAAGCCGGTTGAATCCTTCAAGAGGGTCTTGCAATCCCTTGATGTCGCCCCGGCCCTCAGCCAAACTGCGGAGTGCCAGCCTGACCCGCTGCTTGGTCTGCGGAGGGAGGCCGCAAAGCCATGCGGCGACTTGATCAGAGGCCGAAATTTTCATCCTCGAGATCGAGCAGGCGGTAGGTGGACTCGCCGTTGCGGGCGGATTGGATGGCTTTCATCACCGCTGGACCCGCCAGCACGTCGAGAGTTTCCATGAGTGCCTCGAAGTCCTCGATCAGCATCGCCACCACCACCGGGCGGTTCCGGTTGGCGATGACAAATCGCTTCCCGGAGCGGCAGAGTTTGGTGAGTCCTGCCTGTGTCTCCTTTATGTTGTAAGTATCTGGCCTCAGATTTGTCGATACTAGGAAAGAGGTCTCGCATGAGGAAATGGAACCGACAAAAAACCGGCGTCCCTTGTGAGGACG
>JAYVEJ010000787.1:0-2720 GCA_043748885.1 Luteolibacter sp.
GCGGATGCCGGTTTTTTCCATGAACTCTTTCAAATGGCTATGCAGCGCGGGGATGAGTCCCAAGTCATCGAGCACGCCGGGCCGCAGTTCGCGGGCGAATTGGTGCACGGTCTCCACGGATTTTTCCACCAGCCGGTGGGCGTGGGCGATTTTTAATTGGAGGCTGCGGGGCGTGCCTTCCGCGCTCTGGGCCAAGTCTGCGACATGCACGCTGATGCCGACTAAGGTCTGGAGGACCACGTCGTGCAGCTCGCGGCTGATCCGTTTGCGCTCCTCTTCCTGGGCTTGCAGAACTTGGTGAGACATGCCGCGCAGTTCTTCCTGCAAACTCAGCGACTGCTTGAGCAAGAGAGTTTGCGCCACCTCGGTGAAATGCAGATCTCGCTCCACGGCTTGGCGGTGGAGGATTTCCTCAGTCATTTTTTGGTTAGATGCGGTGAGCACGGCGAGGTGGCGCTGGGCGAGTTCCGCCGCTTTGCGCTCCGTGATATCGGTGATGTTTTCTAACACCGCCAGAGGTTTTCCTTGCGCGTCGCGATCGAGGGTCTTGCGGGCGAGCACGGTGATGCGCTGGCCGTTGCGCTTGGTGTGGATGAGCTCGCCGATCCAGCGGTCGGTCCTGAGAAGTTCCTCCAGCATCACTTTCAAAGGCGTGGGAAACTCCGTCTTGAGCAGCAGGTGGCTCACTTTTCCCATGACCTCCTCACGCGACCAACCGTAAAGCTCCTCCGCGCCATGGTTCCAGTAGCGGATGTGGCCCTCCATGTCGCGCACGATGATGGCGTCATGGCTCAAATCGAGAAGCCGGGCTTTTTCCGCCAGTTGCTGCTCGGCCTCCTTGCGGTGGGAAATGTCGATAAAAACCACGGCGACTTTGCGGCTGTCTGCGCCGCCGACCCGGCACGCGTACACATCGAACCAACGGCCATCCATCGACTGGGTTTTTTTGGTGAAACGAATCGGTTCGCCCGTGAGGACGACCTTGCCATAAATCTCGATCCACTCGCGCTCGATCTTGGGGACCAGTTCGCGAATGGTTCTACCTGGCACATCGGCTAAGCCGGTCTGCTTCTCGAAGGTCGGGTTCACTTCCAGGAACCGATAGTCCACCGGCTTTTTGCGCGAGTTGTAAATCATCTCGATGATGCAGAATCCCTCATCGATCAAAGTGAACAACGTGTGATAGCGTTCCTCGCTCTGGCGCAAGGCTTCCTCCGACCGCTTGCGATCCGTGATGTTAGTGAATAAGACCGCGACTTTCCGGCTTTCTGGGCCACCGATCTTGAACGCGTAGAGGTCGAACCAATTGCTGTCCATCCCCTTCGCCTCGTTGATGAAACGCACCGGCTCTCCCGTGAGGGCGACTTTACCGTAGGTTTCGAACCAATAATCTTCGTGATCGGGAATAAATTCCCGGATCCTCTTGCCGACGATGTCATGCATCCCGGTCTGTCTTTCAAACGCTGGATTTACTTCCAGAAACCGCCAATCTCGTGCCCGGTCGTAATCGTCGAAAATCATTTCAAGGACGCAGAATCCTTCGTCGATGGAGGTGAACAACGTGCGGTAGCGCTCCTCGGAGAGGCGCGTGGCTTGCTCCGCCCGCAGTCGTTCCAGGCGGGTCCAGATCCGCACGGTCATCTCGCGCATCAGCTCGATCTCATCGTCCCGCCAGGCGTAGGCCGTCGAATGGTAGAGGCAAACCGCGAAGCGCCATTGGCCGTCCTGGATCAGCGGCACACAGACGAACGAGGCGATATTGAGCGCCGCAAATTTTTCCGGAGTGGTGCGCGGATCGGTGGAGGTAGCTCGCACGACGATGGTCTCACCGGCGCGGGCGAGGCGCATGAATTCCGGCTCGACGAAGTCCGCCAAGCGATGAGTGCCGACCAAGCTCGGCACGTCTTCCCGGTGCCAATCATGGCGGATCAACACTTCTTCCGCCGCTTCGTCGATCTCGACAAACGCGCACAGCGAGAGTCCCAGATGGGTGCCGATCTTCTCGCCCACGGCGGCCATCATTGCTTCCACGTCGGTTAGCCCGACCAGATCCAGGCTGACGGAGGCGAGAAACTCGAGATTCATCTCCGCTTGTTTGCGGTCGGTCACGTCCTGCGAGACGACGAGCAGCCGCACCGGCTGGCCGTCCTCGTCGAGGATCGGCGAAATTCTAACGTCCCACCATTTCGGCTCGTCGCGCAGCGTGCGGAAAAAGCCGACGAAGTTGCCCTCGCCGCCGGCCACTGCGGTGGCGATGGCGTTGCGCACCTTCTGCCGGTCGTCGGCCTCCCAGAAGGCCAGCCAGGGTTTATTCAAATACGGGCTGATGTCCTCAATGCCTAGCAGCTCTTGCGCGCCGTGCAGGAAGCCCGTCAAGTTTCCTGATAGGTCGAGCAGCTTGACGCAGTCTGGGCTGCTGTCGATGATGCTGCGGTTAAATTCCAAACTCTCGCGGAGGGCTTCCTCCGCCTGTTTCCGCTCGGTGATGTCGAGGTTGGTGGCGAAGGACTTGAGCGCCACGCCATCGGCACCGCGCTTGATCGACCAGCGGCTCTCGATCCAGCGCTCGATCCCGTCGTCGCCGCGCACCCGGTAGTCGAGATTTCCCACCGGCGTGCCACTGGTAAATTCCGCCAGCGCGGTCGCCACCCGCAGCCGATCTTCCGGCACGACGTGGGCTAACAGCAGCCGAGTGCCGGCGGAAACATCGGCCTCTTGGT
>JAYVEJ010000788.1:0-2717 GCA_043748885.1 Luteolibacter sp.
CGATGTGTAATCGCCGGATTCCTCGGCCTCGCGAAGGGCGCTCGGCTCTAGCAGCGCCATCAACAGCGCCTTGAGTGTATTGCGGGTGCCGATGGTCCAAGCAGCGATCCGATTGATGCTGGCATCGAAAAAATCCAGGCCAATGTGGGTGCGGGCTAGCAGTTTGTTACGCACCAGCTCGGCGGTGATCGACTGCAACGCATCGTCCAGAATGACGACGTGATCGCTGTCCCAGCGCACGCCACGGCTGACGTGCAGCAAGATTTCCGGCACATACATCAGCACGGAACTCAGCTTGTCGGCGATGCCTTCGGTCGGGTGGAAATGGCCGGCATCAAGGCATAACAGCTTCTGGTTTTTGATCGCATAGCCCATGTAAAACTCATGCGAGCCGACCACATAACTCTCGCTGCCGATCCCGAACAACTTGCACTCGACCGCGTCGAGGTGGTGTTTCGGGTTGAGCTTTTTCGCGAACACCTGATCGAGAGAATCAGATAGACGCTGGCGCGGAGCGAGGCGGTCAACCGGCGTATCCTTGTAGCCATCGGGGATCCAAACGTTTGTCACCGTGGGCGAGCCGAGCGCTTTGCCCATCGCCGCGCCGATCTCTCGGGAGGCGATGCAATGCTCGATCCAGAAATCGCGGATCGCCTTCTTCGGATGGGAAAGCGTGAAGCCATCTGCGGCTTTCGGATGGGCGAAACAGGTGGGATTGAAATCCATGCCCAAGCCGTTTATCTTAGCCCAGTCGATCCAGTTCGAGAAATGCTCCGGCGTGATCTCGTTGCGCTCGACCTTTTTCCCGCCGAACTCGCCGTAAAACGCATGGAGGTTCAGACGGTGCTTGCCAGGGATGAGCGAGAGCGCTTTTTCCAAATCCGCGCGGAGTTCGTCTGGGGTGCGGGCCTTGCCCGGATAGTTGCCGGTCACCGCGATTCCGCCGCTGAGGCCTTCACCGGAGTTTTCAAAGCCGCCGACATCGTCGCCTTGCCAGCAGTGCAGGGAAATCGGGATGTTAGCGAGGTTGGCCATCGCGGCCTCGGCATCCACACCGAGTTCAGCGTAGCGGGCTTGGGCAAGTGCGTAGGACTGGGAAATGGATTTCGAAGATGGAGCCATGGCAGTGGATTTTCTCAAGAAGCCCGGCCAGTGTGCTTTGAAAGCCGCAGAAAAACCTCCACAGTTTGGCCAAAAACAAGCACGATCCGGCCAGTGAAACGCATCCTCAGAATCGACGAATGGTTCCATCCCGACGGCTTCCCGATCAGCGTAGAACGGCGGGAGCCGCAGGAATTTTTCGAACCCCACGCCCACGAGTTTGAAGAGCTGGTGATCGTGACAGGCGGAAAATGTCTGCATGTGACCGGCCAGGATTCGTGGGAACTAACGGCTGGTGATGTGTTCGTCATCGTCGGTCCCCGCGAGCACGAATACCGCGACCTGGAGAATCTGCGGCTGGTGAACATCCTCTATCAGCCGAGCCGCCTCAAGATGGGCCTGCTCGATTTACCTTCCGTCGCAGGCTATCACGCGCTTTTCACGCTCGAACCCTCGCTCAATAACCGCCAACCAACCAAGGGCAGGCTGCATTTAAGCGGCAAGGAAATGGCCCAGATCATCGAGCTAACCGACCGGTTGGAGTTCGAGTTAAAAACTCGCGAACCCGGCTTCGGCTTCATGGCGATGGCGGCGTTCATGCAAATTATCGGCCAACTTTCGCGCTGTTACAGCGGCAGTCCGTCACCGGATGGCAAGGCGCTGTTGCGGATCGGCGAGGCGCTTTCCCACCTGGAGCGCAACATCCACCGCGAGGTGAATCTGGAGGAATTGGCCAGCATCGCCCACATGTCCCAGCGCAGTTTCCTGCGAGTTTTCCAATCGGCCACCGGCACCTCCCCGCTCGCCTGGGTGATCGGCCAGCGGATCAACCGCGCGTGCAGCTTACTCCGCCACAGCGACCGCCGGATCACCGAAATCGCCTTCGATGTGGGCTTCAACGATAGCAACTATTTCACCCGCCAGTTCACGAAAGTCACCGGGCTGTCGCCGAGGAATTACCGGCTGCGGCAGGGAGCCGGGTAGTTTTTGCAAGTGATAGCCTTGCGCATCCATCGCCTAGAACATACGGATGCGCCATGGATCTAGCTGAATTCCGCAAAGAATATTCCGACCGTGGCTTGAAGCGCCAGGAAATGAACGCCGACCCGGTCGCCCAATTTTCCCAGTGGTTTTCCCAAGCCACCGAACTCGATTTGCATGAACCTAACGCGATGACGCTCGCCACTGTCGATGAGTCGGGAATGCCATATCAGCGCACCGTTTTGCTGAAATATTACGACAGCGAGGGCTTCGTGTTCTTCACCAACTACGGCAGCCGCAAGGCCAAGCAGATGGCCCACAACCCGCGAGTTAGCTTGTTGTTTCCGTGGATCACGTTAGAGCGGCAAGTCATCATTCAGGGCCGCGTCGAGAAGATCAGCACCGCAGAGTCGTTGAAATACTTTGCCTCCCGGCCGCGCGAATCGCAGATCGGGGCGTGGGTTTCTAACCAGAGCGAAGTCATCACGTCGCGGAAATTCCTGATGCAGAAGCTCGCCGAGATTAAGGAAAAATTTTCCCATGGCGAGATCCCGCTGCCCTCGTTCTGGGGCGGCTATCGGGTCGTCCCGCAGATGATCGAGTTCTGGCAAGGTGGCCCCGCGCGTTTGCACGAC
>JAYVEJ010000789.1:0-2716 GCA_043748885.1 Luteolibacter sp.
ACCTCACTTCATTTTGCGCAACCTTTGTGGATGATCGCCGGGCTGATCGTCTGCGTGGGCATCGTGGGTTTGTTCATTTGCTTCGACCGCCGTCGTGAAGCGGACCTTGCGAAATTGATCCATCCGCGTTTCCGCCAGCGCCTCACCGAGGGGTTTTCCTCACGATTGCGCAATCTCAAACGCGGGCTGTGGTTGCTCGCCGTTTTCCTCGCCTTTGTCGCCATCGCCCGCCCGCAAAAAGGCTACGAGTGGCGCGAGGTGAAACGCAAAGGCATCGACATCCTATTCGCGGTGGACACCTCGCGCAGTATGCTCGCCGAGGATCTAACGCCTAACCGGCTGGAGCGCGCCCGGCTCGGCATCATCGACTTCGTCGCCCGCTTGGAGGGCGATCGGGTGGGCCTCATTCCCTTCGCTGGCAGCGCCTTCGCGCTGTGTCCGCTCACTCTGGACTACGAGGCATTTCGCGAGTCGCTGCAGGCGCTCGATACCGATCTGATCCCGCGCCAAGGCACCGATATCGCGAGTGCAATCAAGGAGGCCGAGCGTTTGTTTGATGAAAATGGCAACAACCACCGAGTGCTTGTTCTTCTAACCGACGGCGAAGATCTCCAGGGCGATGTGCTCGGTTCCGCCAAGGCCGCCGCGAAAAAGGGCATGGCCATTTACACCGTGGGCGTCGGCAGTCCCGAGGGCGCGACGATGCCGCTTCGCTTGCGCAACGGGCGCACGGATTTCGTCCGCGATGAGAATGGCAACGTCGTGAAGACCACGCTCGATGAGACGACTCTTAAAAAGATCGCGGCGGCCACCGGCGGCCTCTACGTCCCGCTCGGGCGCGGCGCTGAGGGACTCAATACGATCTATCAGGAGAAACTCCGGCTGGTGCCGAAGAGCGAGCAGGACCAGCGGATGGAGCGCATCCCGCTGGAGCGCTTCGAGTGGCCGCTCGGTGCTGCGATTGCCTTGCTGTTGATCGAGTTCTTCATCGGCGATCGCCGCAAGTTAAAGAAAGTCCGCCCGCTAGTATCCGCAGCGCGAATGACTAAAGTCGGGCCGCAGGCGACAGTTAGTTTAGTAATTGGACTCAGCGTGGCCGGCATTTCCAGCAGCCGTGCCGCTGAGTTAGTCAATGCCAGCCAAGATCCGCGGAAGATCTACAATCAAGGAACGGAGGCATACACTAAGGGCGATTTTGCGAAAGCTTCCGAATCGTTGCGAGCGTCACTGCGGACCCAAGATCTCACTCTCCAACAACGCTCTTACTATAACTTAGGAAACACCCTTTATCGGACAGGGCAGGGGACTTTAGAAAAAGATCCCGAAGCAACGATTAAGACATGGGAGGAATCGCTCAAAGCCTATCAAGACGGCCTCGCCCTCAATGCCACCGATGAAGATGCGCTCTATAACAAGGCACTCGTCGAAAAGAAACTTGAAGAACTAAATAAGCAGCAGAAAAAAGACGACAAGAAAGACGATAAGGAGAAGAAAGAAGACCAAGAAAAGAAGGACGAAAAGGATCAGAAGGACGGCAAAGATCCGAAAGATGACAAGGATTCAAAAGATGGGAAAGACCCCAAGGATAGCAAGGATTCGAAAGACGGAAAGGATCCGAAAGATTCAAAAGATCAAAAGGACTCCAAGGACGGGAAAGATCCCAAAGACCCCAAGGATACTAAAGAGGGCGACAAACCCAAAGACGGCAAAGATCCCAATGATGATAAAGATGGCAAGAAGCCCGACGATGAGAAGCCTGCCAAAGACGGCGGCGAGCCGAAGAAGGACGAGGGCAAGCCGGGGGAAAAACAAGAGGGCAGCATGAGCAATGAACGCCCTGAGAAACAACAGATGACTGCGGCGGAAGCAAAGCAATTGCTAGACGCACTGCGGCAGGATGAGCGCACCGTGATCCCCATCCCTCAACCGCAGCGGACTCGTTTCAAAAACCCAGATAACTCAACCAAAGGCAAGACATGGTAAATCATCTCCATCATCTGGCGAAGTGGTTCGCCTGCTTCATACTGGCATTTGTTAGCATAACTGCCGCTGCACATGCCGCTGAGGTGGAAGCACTGCTTGACCGGGACTCGGTGCCTGCCGGAAATGGAGCGATCTTCACCTTAAAAATTTCCGGCAGCAGCGCTGGCCAGCCCGCGATCCCGGCGATCGCAGACTTCATCTTCCAGCCGCGCGGCACGAGTAACCAGATGCAAGTCGTCAACGGACTCACCTCCGTTTCCGTGATCTACACCTATGTGGTTGGCTCTAACACCCCAGGAGACTACGAGATCCCGGCGATCGAGATCGCGGTGGATGGCGCTAAGCTCTCCACCAAGCCGCTCAAGCTTAAAGTGCTCGACTCCGCCGCTGCGCAACCTCCCGCTGGAATCGCACCGACTCCGCCCGGGCAGCCAGCGGCGGGCGAGGGCGAGGCGGAGACCGGGGAGAAGCGCTTCGGTTTCCTAACGGTCGAGCTGGCGGATAGCAAACGCAGTCATGCCTATGTCGGCGAGATCGCGCCGGTCCGCATCCGCGCTTGGCTGCCTAACGACGCGCGCACCCAACTCCGCAGCGGCATCCAGCCGGAGGGCAAGGCATTCACCCTTCACAACGTAAGCGGCCAGCCGCAACAGACTCAGGAAATCAAGGACGGCAAGCGCTACACCGTGGTCACTTGGTTCGGCGGTATTTCCGCGACTAAGGCTGGCAAGTA
>JAYVEJ010000790.1:0-2715 GCA_043748885.1 Luteolibacter sp.
TCGGGCCTTGCAGATCGTTGTTCGCGAGGCGGGCGATGATTTCCACGCCCAACTCCACCCGCACCTCGGCGACGGCGGTCCGGCGGTTAGACGGCTTACCGGTGATGTCCACCATCGTCGGTTGGCCGTCGCGGACGTGGGTGAATGCTGGGTTGTTAGGAGTCATCGCCATGGAGTGAATGGAAACGCGACATCAAACGAGCCGCGCGGCGGGAGGGTGACAAATCCATCGCTTTTGAGCAAGCCGATGAAATCGCCGCTATTACCGGTGGCGGCGGATTCGGCCCGGCCGTCAGCCCGCAGCGTGACCGGCAGATGGCGGGTGAAATCTGGGAGCTGCTGCGTCCGATCATCCATCACCACCCGGCGGGGCGACGGGCGCGGCAAGCCAGATGCCACGGTCAGCGCGGGGAGCAGAAACACATGCAGCCCGGTCAGCGCGGAGACCGGATTGCCCGGCAAGGCGAGGATCACCTGCCCGCCCGGACCGAGCCAGCAGCCACCCGGTTTGCCGGGCCGATGCGCGACGCCATGGAAAATTTCCCGGCAGCCGAGATCGGCTAACAGCGAGGGCACGAAGTCACGTGCGCCCGCCGAGACCGCACCCGTTAGGACGAGCCAATCGTGCGTCGCTAGCAGTTTCTCCAGCGCCGGGCGGGCGGTGGAAACCTCGTCAGCCAAGACCGCGACCTCACGCGCCGGATAGCCCGCGCGGTGCAGCGCGGCGGCGAGCGAATGGCCGTTCGACTGGCGAATCTGGTGACCAGCGGGGATTTCCTCCACGCCTACCAGCTCGTCGCCAGTCGCGATCACGGCGATTTTGGGAAGGCAGGAAACATCTAACCACACTGCACCGCAAGACGCCGCGACGCCGATTTCGCGCGAGCCTAACAAGCTGCCGGCTTCCAGCAGAATTTCGCCCGCGGCCGCATCGCCGCCGGCGCGATGGAGGTAACGGCCCGCGACTGGCGCGGCGGTTTCGGAAAATGTCACGCTGCCCGCTGCGCTTTCTATCACCTCCTCGACTGGCACGATGCAGTCCGCGCCGACTGGGCACGGCGCACCGGTCATCACTTCCACGCAGGTCGCTGCTGCGACAGTTAGAGCGGGCGCAGGCTGGCCTGCCGGGGCAGAGCCGGTCACGCGGAACGTCCGATGGCCGGCTTGCCAATCCGCGAGACGCAGCGCGTGGCCGTCCATCATCACTCGGTCGAACGCAGGAAATGGCCGGTCCGCCGCCACGTTTTCCCGCAAGACCCGGCCGCTGGCATTTTCCAAACGGCAGCGCTCCACCGCCAGTAACGGCGTGTGTTCCAACAGCAGGTCGAGCGCCTCGGGGAAAGAAACCATGCGCGGATCTTGGGTCCCCTGCCCTGCCCGCCAAGCGAAATTCACCCCCGCGATGAATCTGGCAGCCTGTCGGTTGACTTTTCTGCCACTGCCCGCCATACCCGCCACATGTCGTCAGCGCTGCATCCCAAACCGCGAATTATCGGTCCCAAAGTCCGGATCTGCATTGTCGCCTCGAAGTACAATGAGCAGTTCACGGATGCGCTGGTGGAGAACGCCATCGAGGAGCTTGGCGAGTTGGTCCCGCAAGGCCGCGTCGATCTCATTCGGGTGCCCGGCGCCTTTGAAATCCCGGTGATGATCGCCTCCATTTTGGAGCGAGATCCGCCGGCCTGCGTCATCGCGCTCGGCCTGATTATCCGTGGCTCGACTGAGCACGCCGACCTCGTCGGCAGATGCGTAACTGATGCGCTGCAACAGTTAGCGATCAAATCCCTGCGCCCGGTCATCCACGAAGTTTTGCTCGTGGAGGACGAGAAGCAAGCCTACGCCCGCTGCATCGGTGCCCAACTCAACCGCGGCCGGGAAGCCGCACGCGCCGCTGCCGCGATGATTGATATTTTCCAAGAACTCGACCGCTCCATGCCGCGCAACTCCAGCCATCAAAAGCACCGCAATGCCTAGCCGTCGCCACATCCGCGAGGCGGTCGTCCAGTTCCTTTACTGCGCGGATTTAGAAGGCGGTGCAAATCCCGCCGAGCTGCGAGGTCCGTTCTGGGATTTTGTCACGGAGTCGGATCGGCGCAGCTTGCAGCTCGCCACCTTCCGCACCGTGCATCATCTAGCAGTCGGCCGCGAAGGTCGCTTGGTCGAGTTTGCCGAGCGCCAAATCCTTGCCAGTGCCCTGCTCTCCGCCTGGCCGCTTGCAGAGAGTTTGAAGATCGACCTCAAGCGGATCGCCGAGCTGGAGTCCGGCTGGAGCACCTCGTTCGCGAAATTAGAGCGACTGCCAAAGGACGACGATGACGCGTCGGTGGCAGAGAGTTTCGGCGATGCGTTAGATATTCTCTTTAAAACAGATCGCGATCTAGCAGCCGCGCGCTTGCGGTTCATCCAAGGCATTGAGGATTTCCCCGCCCTGCGTGGGCAACTCGAAGCGGTAGCTGCATCGATCCGCCGACTCCAACGGATTTCCGACCGCCTGCGGATGGTCGAGGAGCCGGAAAAATTTCCCGAGCAGACGGACCTCGCCCGGCTCCGCGATTCCAAGGCAGAAATCCACACGCTGCGCCTGATGGCCGACGAGTTGGTCGATGCCATCCTCGCCAAAAAAGAACCCATCGACGAGAGGCTCGCCGCCGTCGTCGAGAACTTCGCCCCGGAACGAATCGACCCCGTGGACCGCGCGATTTTGCGGCTCGGCAC
>JAYVEJ010000791.1:0-7185 GCA_043748885.1 Luteolibacter sp.
CGGTGGGCGCGGATATCGCGCTCGACGGGCTGACCGCGTCCGCCACCTATCAGCTCGGTCCTGCGACCTATCAGGGCAGCGTGGATTTCGACGAATTTACCACCGCTCGCCTCGACCGCTGGCTGGCGATTCTCAGAGTAAAACCCGGCGGCACTGCCAGTCTAACTGGCAAGTGGCAAGGCGGCGGTGAGTTAAAAATCGGCAAACACCGTGGCGAGCTGTCACTCGTCCAAGGCACATGGTCACGGGAAACGCTGGCAACCGTCACCGCCATCGGCACGCTCCGCTATGATTGGCCGGCGGGCTTCGCGACTCAGGGGCTGCGCTTGCAAATGAATGACCAGACGGTGGCCCTCGAAGCCGCCCTCGCGGATGGGATGTTAGAGCTGCGCCATTTCCTCTGGAGCGCGGGCAAGGACGAACTCGCCGCCGGCACCGCCAGCTTGCCGGTTCCCGCAGATTTCTCGAAATGGCGCGACACGCTTGCCACCGACACCCGCCCGCTAGCAGTTTCTATCAACTCGCGGGTGCTTTCGCTGGGCTTGCTCAAGCAGTGGGCACCAGCCTTGGAGAAACTCGATCCACGCTCCACGGGCCAGCTCGAAATCGCTGTGAGCGGTACCTACGCCGCGCCAGTCGTCGCCGCGAAATTGGAAGCTCGCGACCTGCGCTCGCCCGCCCAGCCGAAGCTGCCGCCCGCCGATTTGAAGCTCACGCTCGCTGCGCACGATGGCCGTCTCACCCTCGCTGGCAGCGCGACCGCCCCGGATTTCCCGGCGGCAGTGATGAGTGCCTCAATGGGATTTCGGCCCGCCGAGTGGGCGAAGGATCCTGCGATTTTTAAGGAGGAAACCCTCGCCGCTCGTGTCGATTTACCGCGCCTCGATCTCGCGCGCTTCACCACGCTGGTCCCCGCCGCGTCGCAGGTTTCCGGGATCGTGGTGGGCAATGTGGTGGTCACCGGAAAAGTGGCCAAGCCGGAACTCAAGGGCAGCCTCGATCTAACTGGCGGCGGAATTCGCCTTAAAGATCCGCGCATCCCAGTCATTGAGGGCATCGCCGCCAAGGTGGAACTGGCGCTGGATCGCATCATCCTGAAAAACCTGAAAAGCAACGTCGCTGGCGGAGTTCTAACCGGCGATGGCTCGCTCGCAATCGCCGCCGGGAAATTGGGCAACCTCGATTTCCGCCTGCGCGGCGACCACCTGCCGGTCATGCGCAATGAGTTGTTCATCCTCCGCGCCAATGCCGACCTCCGTCTAGCAGGCACTTGGGAGAAAGCCGTTCTATCCGGCACGGTGGGCACGGTGGATAGCATTTTCTATCGGGACATCGAGCTGCTGCCCATCGGCAAGCCATTCACCGGACCTGCGGCTGCCGCGTTGCCGAAATTTGATCCGCCGAAAAGCCAGACCGGCCCCATCCCCGAGCCATTTCGCAATTGGGGACTCAACCTAACTGTCCGCACCGAGGAGCCATTCCTGATCCGGGGAAATCTCGCGAACGGCGACGTCACTGGCAGCATCCGCGTCGGCGGCACGCTCGGCAGCCCCGCCCCAGACGGGGTCGTCAAAGTGCAGGATTTCCGCGCCTCCCTGCCTTTCAGCACCCTGTCCGTCCGCTCTGGCACCGCCACGTTTACCCCAGCCAGCGGCTTCGATCCCTACTTGGAACTCCGCGGCACCGCCGAGCCGCGGCCCTATCAGGTGACGGTCTATGTCTATGGCCGCGCGTCCGATCCCCAGCTCGTGCTGACCTCGAATCCCCCGCTGCCGGAGAATGAAATCATGACTTTGTTAGCCACCGGCACCACCACCAGTGGCTTGGAGGATCCCCAAGCAGCATCGTCGCGGGCGCTGCAACTGCTGGTGGAGGAGCTGCGCCGTGGCCGCTTTCGTTTCGGCAAACAACTGCGACCGTTGCTGGGGCTGCTAGACCGAGTCGATTTCAGCCTCGCCGAGGCGGATCCGTATTCGAGCGAATCCTTCTCCACCGCCACCCTCGCCATCACCGACCGCTGGTTTCTATCCGCCGGAGTGGGTGCCACCGGCGATTCCCGCGTGCTCGCCGTCTGGCGCTTGTCCTTCCGCTGATGATCTTGCGCACTACATTTCTGCTCCTGCTAACAGCGCTGGCCGCCGTCGCGGAAACGCGCGTGCGCATCACCGGCATGTCCGATAAAACCGAGGACCAGATCCTCGGGCTGATGGGCGGGCGGCTGGCGCATGTCCGGTCCCACGCCGCCTCCACCTCCCGCGCGGACGACGCCGCATTCCTCGTCCGCCAGATTTTACAAAAAGACGGCTACGGCCAAGTGCGGGTGGATTCTAAAGTGGTTAGTTCTTCGGAAATCCGGCTCACTGTCCATCAAGGTGGCCGCCTCTCGCTCGGTCAGGTCACCATCAATGGCGTCCCTTCCGCCGAGGCGAAGTCGCTTGCCAAGCTCTACGCCCGACCCGCCATCAAGGATCGTCCGCTCGCTTCAGGCGACCCGCCATTTCGCGAGGAAGACGTCGCGACGGGTCTCTCCTACATCGTCCAACAGCTCGATTCCGAAGGCTTTTGGGGCGCGGAAGCCACCCTCACTTCCCGCGCGACCGACCCCGCGACCGGCGTGGTCCAGCCTGTCATCGAGGTGAAACCCGGCCCACGGTTTTTCATCACCGAGGCGCAATTCACCAGTCCCGATGGCCGCGGCGTCGCCGCCGCGAAAGAGGCGGCAGCTCCCTTCGTCCGCCGCCGCGCCACCACCGCGAACCTAAATGCCATGCGCCTCGCCGTGGAGGAAACCTTCATCAGCGAAGGTTATCCAGACGCTAACATCTCGATGACTCGCACCCTCGTCGCACCGCGGTTTATCCCCGCGTTCTTCATCGACATCGGGAAACGTGTGCGCCTCCAGCACGTCCACGTCGAGGGTCTGCAGCGCACCCGGCCCGCCCGCATCGCCCAGCGCATGGCGAGCCTCCAAGGCGAGTGGTATGACGAGGCCGCCATGAACAAACGCCTCCGTGGCTTGCTCGCGACCGGCGCATTTTCCTCCGTCCGCATCGAGAAAACTCCCGTCGCGGATGACGCCATCGACGCCACCTTGCATCTCGAAGAAGCCAAAGCCCGCGAACTCACCCTCGCCGCCGGCGCGGATTCCTATCAGGGCCCCATCCTCCGCATCGCCTACACCGACCGCAATCTCGGCGGGCAAATGCGCGGCTTCAGCTCCGGCTTCGAGTTCAGCGCCCGCGGGGTGTTAGGCGAGACCCGCATCACCGATCCATGGCTCTTCGGCAGCGACGTATCCGCCACCGCCCGCATCTACGCCTTGATCTATGGCCGCGTGGGATACAGCTCGTTTGAAACTGGCTTAGACGGTAAAACCACTTGGAAACTCGGCGATCACTACGCCCTCGAGGTGCTGGCCGGCTACGCGCTGGTTAATCTAACTGCGGATGGCTTACCCGACTCTGCCCTTGGAGAAACCAGTTATAGTCAGCCGCACTTCCGCATCACCCAGTCACTCGATTTCCGCGACAGCGCGGTCTTGCCCAAGAACGGCTGGCACTTCGTGAACCCTCTCGAAATCGGTGCCGCCATTGGCGACATCGCCACCACCTACCTCAAAGCCGGTCTAACCGGTGGGTGGTATCATAAGATCAACGCCGACTATGAAGTCGCCCTCGGTGGCGAGTTGGGCGCGTTAGTTTCCTCCGGCGATGAAGGAAACCTCCCGATCGACCTTCGTCTCTTCAACGGCGGTGCCCGCAGTGTCCGCAGTTTTCAAGAACGTGAACTCGGTCCCAAAACTGGTGGCAGTCCCACGGGCGGCCAAGCCAAGTGGACCACCAATGCAGAACTCATCCGCAACCTCAGCGGCAGTCTCCAAGCCGTCGCCTTCTTCGATGCCGGCACCCTTTCACCGACGCTTGGCCAACTAAGCTCCAGCGAAATCGAACTCGCAGTCGGCCTCGGCCTGCGGCTCGATTTGCCCGTCGGTCCGGTCCGGCTCGAGTACGGCTACAATCTAACCCGAGACCCCGGCGAACCCATCGGCACCATCCAGTTCGCCATCGGCATGACGTTCTAGCGAGGATCGCTGTTAGGAGCGGGTTGATTCAAATCCTAATTTTCCCACGACCCTAAAATACATAACTCCATCCGCCACATTCTCAAGCTTGGATATATCTTATAATCCCGTTAGCGCAACAGCGTGCATGACAAAACGTAAGCGGGGTCCATAGCACCGTATGAAGATTCTCGAATTCAAAAATCATCGGCGTCATAGGTTTTAGATCTATGACAGCTATCAATCACTTCACCGGGTATTATCATCTCTCGTCCCTGCCGAGATCGCCCCACTTCATCTATCTCGCCCAGACGATGCCATCGAAGTGTTACTACCCGGCGGCACCAGAATCCTCATTTCCTCACCCGACCAGCTTGATCTTGCCGTGGTATTGATCCGCGAACTGCAGAACTCACGGCCAGGTTAAGTTTTTCCGGCAGCTTAAAAGTCTTCGTCGCCGTCGAGCCCTGCGAGATGCGCCGAAGTTTCAATGGTCTTCATGACTTGGTGAGCACCCGCCTGAGCGAAAACCCCAAAAGCGGCTCCATTTATGCATTTACTAGCAATCGCCGCAGTCTCCTAAAAATTCTCTACGGAGATGGCAGCGGGCTATGGTTTCTCGCAAAACGACTCGAAAATGGCACCTTCTCATGGCCCAAGCCAGCTGATGTCAAAGACGGAAAACTCCGCCTTAACTCCACCGCACTCGCGCTCCTGCTAGACGGCATCGACATGCGCGACGGCTGCCAGCGACCATGGTATGAAATCAAATTGAATAACTATTTATTTAACGAAAAAATAGTTGTATAACTTGCATCCCCGAACACCTTCCGCTTCCTCCGCGAAGAACTCGACCCGCCCGAAGTCCTGCTCAACCCTAACGACTTCCGACGCATCGGTGAGGAAGTCCGCGAGCAACTCCACTACAAGCCCGCCGAATTCATCCGCATCCAACTCGTGCGCGGCAAATTCGTCCGCAAGGACGACCCCACCGCCAAGCCCTTCATCCACCCGCTCCCGCCCTCCCTCCAAGACCGCTGCATCGCCACCCCCGGCCTCATCGCCGAGGTGATAGATAACCGCTTCGTCTGCCACCTCCCCTACTACCGGCAGGCGGAAATACTCGCCAGGATGGGAGTCAGTCTCCATCGCAAGACCCTCTGCGACTGGGCGCTGCTTGCCTCCGACTGGCTCTCTATCATCTATCGTGAAATCCAATACGAACATTGGCGCGCACCTTACCGACAGATCGACGAAACCCCCATCCATTACCTCCAACCCGGCAGCGCCAAAGCCCAATCCGGCTACCTCTGGACGTCGAACATCCCCGGTGGAAGCGTGTTCTATCACTGGCATGACGGTCGTGACGCCGAAGGCATGACCGGACTCTTCGAAAAAGCTGAGGCCACCGATTCAGAATAAACTATCGCCCCCGAAATCCTCCCGTTTTTGCGCATCATCCAGTGCGATGGCTACGCGGTCTATCCATCTTGGGCCAAGGACAAGGCATGGGGCAAACTCATGGGCTGCCGCTCCCACGTGCGGCGGAAATTCTTCGAAGCCACCGAGCAATCGCCGCGGCTCGTCGCCTGGATCCTGCGGCAGCTCGCCCACCTCTATCACATCGAGAAACGCCTGCGCGAAACCAAAGCCGGTCCCGCCCTGCGCCAAGCCGTGCGCGCCGCCGAAAGCCGCATGATCCACCGGCGGCTCAAGAAGGCCATCGACAAACTCGCCCTCCGGCGTTCCATCCTGCCCAAAAGCAAACTCGGCAAAGCCATCAGCTACGCCATCAACCAATGGCCCAACCTCGAAACCTATCTTGGCGACGGCCGGGTTGAAATCTACAATAATCTCGTCGAAAACGCGATCCGTCCGATCAAACTCGGAGCCAAAAACTAGTTGTTCATTGGCAATGAGGAGTCCGGTCGGAAGTGCGCCATCCTCTACACCATCGTGGAAAACTGCCGCCGCCTGGGCATCAATCCCAAGGAATACCTCACCGATGTGCTCACCCGCCTGCCCGGCATGTTGGCCAAAGACGCCATCACCCTGACCCCAGCAACCTGGCTCAAAGCCCGCAGTGGAAAACCGGAGCGGATGGTGGCCTGACTTCATAAGTGTCATAGCTCCGCAAACTATGACACCTATGAATTCGCCCTAGCAAATACCTAAGCACGGTGCTTCGGACCCCGCTTACCTTTCTCAAGGGCGGTTGGACTTTTGCCCGCCAAAGGGGAAGCCACATGATCCTGATCAAGCCGGGCCACATCGCCAACCTCTCGGTTCCCGATCACAAGGAACTCGCCAAAGGCACCCTCCGCGGCCTGCTCCGCAGCGCCGGAATGACGCCGGAACAATTTATCGAACTGCTGGGATAGTTCTCGTCCTTTTATCTCCACCACGATCTTGTCCGATAGCCAGTATCCGTGGCATCGCATGTGATCGATGATGACAGTGGGAGATGACAGTGGGAGATGACAGTGGGACAGGCCTGCAGTCATGATGGAAATTTTATGCACCCGGGACTGGTGTCCAAGCATCATGTCTTTAGATCAGCCCCTCTTTCATACGCTTTTACGAAATTTCCGGCGAATCTCCGACTGGCATTCAATTTTGGCGCAATAGACCACAGCTGACTAACATAAATTCCCGTCGGAATATGAAGCGCGTCTTGAAATTGGGACTCCGAAAGAGCAGCAACCTCAATACAGACAGCAAAAGCAAGATTGCGTCCTAAATATGACGGACTCCCGTCTGGCTCATTCCACCACCGAATCATATCAAATTCGCATGGTCCGCTAGCAAACATAAGTTCAGAGTCTATAATTACGAATTCGTGTAACTTGGTGAACGGCCGGTCTGGAGGTTCGCTACCGCCAAAAAGATAAGTAGCAAATTCACTTTTCGGCCAATCCAAAATATAAAATATTCCAAGATTCGCAAGATCAGTAATAGCCAAGTTCTTTTTGCTTAAAGTCTCAAATTGGCACCCGGTAACGCAGTTGTGATTCAGATGTTCATCTAAAAAGTTTGACTAAAACTTTTCGGCAGTCTGGAAATGGTTGTGTTGAAACACTAATTATGAAACACGCACCATAATTACATCCCCCATGAATGAAAGA
>JAYVEJ010000792.1:0-2707 GCA_043748885.1 Luteolibacter sp.
AAGGGGGAAGCCGCACCGGCGAGCGGGGCTTTGTGGAGCTTGAGGGATCTTCGGAAGGGAATCACTTAAATGGTGAAGATCGTTTAGCAAGCATGGCCACCGCCAATTTATGAACACTGCTGACATTATGAAGGATCCGTTTTTTACACCGATTCTGTTTGAGGTCGAACGCCGGATTCTGGCCTGTGTCCAGACGGCGAAAGCGGATGGCATCGACATGAACGATTCTCAGATCCGATCCGCGCTCAACAAAGTTCGCAAAAGTTCGGAGGGCGGAAAGCCACAAATCCCTAACGAATCGCCCCGCGACAAGGTGCTTGCCGGTTTGCATGGAGATCTTCTTAAAGTGCGGGCGGATTCATGTCCGAGGACAGCGAAGGCAATCGCGAACCGCTTCCGACCAAGGCGTGGACTCTCTGCATCCGCACCATTGTGGATTCGATCCAACGTTACGCCACCGGCCTCGGATCGCGGGGATACCAAGATTTTCTTAAGAGTTTCATCGCAAAGGGTTCGTGAGCAAGAGCGTGGAGTGGGCGGGAGTCCTATCAGACCCCTATGCATTTGCCTATAAACCGCGGCGAAACGCGAAGGCAAAGTTCGCCGTTGATAATATCATTTCTTCTCCGCAGTCACTTCTAGGCCGGGGCGAATGCGTAACAGATTGGTCGTCGCGACCCTGTCGTCTTCTTCGAGACCGCGCAGGATTTGCACCTGTACGTCGGTGCGGATGCCGATTTCCACGGGTTGCAATTTCGCCTTGCCGTTTTCTATCAGGTATATCCCCTGTCCTCGCGGTGAGGGCACGATGGCTTGGCTCGGGACCATGAATCCATGCGCCAAGCCATCGAGAGTTAGAGTCACTTCGGCAAATCCGCCGGGCAGCAGCCCTTGCGGCGCGGAGCACAGGCCGCGCACTAACAAGCTGCGGGTGGCGGCATCAATCGCCGGTTCGAGCACGGTCACCGCGCCTTCGAAAACATGGCCGTTGCCCGCGATGGTGAAGGTGAATTTTTGGCCACTTTTCACCTCGCCCGAGTAGCGCTCAGGCAGCGGGAAATCGACTTTGATCCGCGACACGTCTTGAAGCGCGATGAGCGGAGTGGCCGGGGAAACGAAAGCACCTTCGCTCACTTGGCGGATGCCAACCCGACCGGCGAAGGGTGCGCGGATCTCGGTCTTGGAAATCTGGACCGACTGGATCGTGCGCTGGGCTTGGAGGATGTTCAATGCCGCGTGGGCATTGTCTAACTCCTGCTGACTGACCGCCTTGCTCGGCAGCAAATTCTCAACCCGATTTTTGTTAGTTTCGGCAAGTTTCAGGCGAGCGTCTATTTCCCCGAGCTCAGCAAGGAGGTCGCTATCATCGAGTTTAAATAACAGATCACCCGCCGCAATATCCGAGCCTTCCTTCACATGGATTCTCACCAAGCGCCGCGAAACTTCAGAGACCAGTGTGACTGATTCATTGGCCCGCAAGGTGCCGACGGTCGCGAGCGTCTGGGCGAATGGTGCGCTCTTCACGATGTAAATCTCCGCCACTAACGGCGCGGCTTTCGGACCGCTCTGGGCCGCTGCACTTGCGACTAACAAGAGCAGGAGAAAAATCACTTTTGACGAAATCATGGGCGGCAGTAACGGAAGGGTGGAAGCGCGGCGGTGCAAGCAAAAGCTCAGTCGATCATCACCACTGCTGGCTGTCCGATTGATGTTTCGCGATGGCGTTGGCGGCGATGTGGGCGGTGGTCCAGGCGGCCTGGAAATTGAAACCGCCGGTGATGCCGTCGATGTCGAGGCACTCGCCGACGAAATAAAGCCCCGGCGTGACGCGGCTTTCCATGGTGCGGAAGTCGATGGTCGGTCGCCCAATGCCGCCGGCGGTGACGAATTCGTCTTTATTCGTGGTCTTGCCTTCTGCCTCGAAGCGGGCGCATTTAAGGGCATCTAGCAGCAGCTTGCCAGCCGCTTTCGACAACTGGCCCCAGGTCATGGCCGCGCCGATTTCGCAGCAGCCGACGAGGCGCTCCCACAGCCGCCGAGAGACGGGTGAAATGGGTGTATTGCGCACGAGTTTCGCGCCTTGGTGCTGGCGGATTTCCGCGAAGCGCGCTTTCAGAGACTCCATGTCCAGCTCCGGCAGCCAGTCGATGACGAACGGGAAATGATGGTTCGCCGCCGCCAAGTCGCGGGCTTCCCACGCGGAAAGCCGCAGCACGGCCGGCCCACTGAAGCCACGGTGGGTGATCAGGATAGGGCCTAACTGCGAGGCGCTAGATCCCTCCCTGCGGATTGAGACTCTGGGATGGGAAACGCCGGCCAAGCCGGTGATGCGGCGGTCACTCACATTAAAAGCGAACAACGAGGGCACCAGCGGGACGACCGCTTGCTCTAACTTTTTCAACCGTTCTAGCAGCGAACTGCCTCTCAGCGAGCCGGTGGCGATGCACACGGTGCGGGCGGTGATGGGCTCGGCTAGATTGTCGAACTGAAGGGCGAAACCGCCGCTTTCTAGGCGGTCAATGCCGACGAGTGCCTGCTTGTGAAGCAACGGGATTTGGCAATCGCCGGCGCGTGTTAGAAAACATTGGATCACCGTGTCGGAACTATCGGTGGTGGGGAACATGCGCCCGTCTGGCTCAGTTTTAAGGGCGACGCCGAAGCGGGCGAACCACTCGACGGTGTCCGAAGGCTGCCATTTGTGAAACGC
>JAYVEJ010000793.1:0-2701 GCA_043748885.1 Luteolibacter sp.
TATCGTGACATTCGCTTAAAGACCGCAAACGGGAGTGCCGACGACACCACCGCGCCCCGCGCGAACCACCCGAACCGGACCTATCTGGGAGCCACTCAACTCGCATGGTTGCAGCAACAACTCCTCACCGCACAGCTTGCGGGAACCTCTTGGAAGTTCGTTTCTATATCTGACCCGATAGATCAACTTGGACCCATCGGCGGAGCGCTTACTGGCACCCTGACCAGTGTCAATGCCGATGGGGGTAAAGCTTACATGGGCGGCTACCGCGCCGAGCGCAATGCGTTACTCAAGTTCATTGCAGATCACCAAATCACCAACGTGGTTTTCATGGGCACCGACGATCACCAGAACCGCATCAACGAACTTGCTTACTCGCCCACAGGTCAGACGGAGTTGCAGTCGAGTTATGTGAAAGTTCCCTATTGTTTCTCAATCATCTGCGGCCCACTCGGTGCCACCGGACAAGACTCAATCACCGACCATTCGTTTGGTAATATCAAAGCCATCGCCGACAGTCTTGCAAATGCCCAGACCACCGCAGGCATCGAACCGGTGGGGCTTCAGGGCTATCCCGGTTTGCACAGCCTCACCCGTCTTGGCGATCCAACTGCGTCCACCAATCCGCAAGCGGTGGATTTCTACAGTCCGGATACCTTTAACTTCACCGTGCTGGACGTGACTGCCGACGGCAAGACTCTAACTGTGAGTAGCGTGGGAATGAATTCCACCCAAGCGAATTCAGCGACCGAATATAGCAATGGCCCGCAGGCAAACACGGTCTTCAGCTTCCAGATCGACGCCCCGACTCCCGTGGAAACTTGGCGGACCTATAACTTCGGTAGCAATACCAGCAATCTAGCCAACAACGCAGACTATGATGATGATGGGGTTCAAAACCTCGTGGAATATGCACTTGGGACGAACCCGACTCTAGGCACCGGCACCCATGGCCCAGCCGCACTGCCGGTTTCGTTAGTTGGTGATCCAGACACACTGCTGAGCGATCGCCTCGCGCTGAGCTTCAACATTGCCAACCCGAATCCCACCGACATCACTTACTTGGTGCAGGCCACCGACAACCTTGGCACATGGACTAACATCGCCAGCAAATCCGGTGCGGGCACCTGGACTTGGCTCGCAGGCGGCCCCTCACACATCGCCACCAGCGGCACCGGTCCGGTCACCGTCAAGGTGGGCGACAGCGTGCCCAGCAGCGGCAATCCCCGCCGGATGATGCGGCTCACGGTCAGCGAGAATTAACACACCCAGCGTTCGGAATAAAACCTCGGCCTGCAAAGCGCGGGCCGGGGATTTTTATCCGAGAAAGGAGGATGGCTAAGGTGGCACCGACCATTTTTTTACCACTGATTACTCTGATTTTAACTGATTTCACTGAAAGAGTTGGCAGGAATCTCGCTCACCTTTTGAGTGAATAGGCGCTTCTTTCCAATCTCTTCAAAATCAGTTCAATCAGTGAAATCAGTGGTTACCATCTTCCTATCAAGGTCTATCGAGTTACTTCTGGCAGAGTGGACACCAGTAGGTCGCGCGTTGGCCTAACACCGCATGACGTATCTCCCCGCCGCAGACGCGGCAGGGTTCGCCTTTCCGATCATAGACAAACAAGCGTTGTTTAAAATAACCGGGCTGACCCTCGGAGTTAAGGAAGTCTCGCAGGGTGGTGCCGCCTTCCAAAATCGACGCGGATAGAACTTCGCGGATCGCAGTTACGAGTTTCTCAAGCCGTGGTTTTGAGAGTTTGTTAGCCGCAGTCGCGGGCCGGATGCCAGCGCGGAACAACGCCTCGGAGGCATAGATATTTCCCACGCCGACGACGACCTTCGAGTCCATGATAACGAGCTTGATCGCGGCGGAACGCTTGCCGCAGGCAGCTTTGAGATGCTCCACGGTGAACTGATTTTCCAACGGCTCGGGGCCGAGGTCTTTGAGTAAACTATGGGAATGCGGGTTAGCTTCGGTTAGCCGCAACACTAACCCGAAGCGTCGTGGATCGTGGAAACGGAGTTGTTTGCCATTTCCCAAAGTGATGCCGACGTGGTCGTGCTTTTTCCAATCATCCGCTGGATTGATCACCCGCAGACTGCCGGACATGCCGAGGTGGATGAGGATCGTGGAGCCGTCGTCGATTGCCAATAGCAGGTACTTCGAGCGCCGGGTCACGCTCGTAATAGAACAACCTTCAAGTGAAGTGATATTTTCCGAAACTGGCTGGCGCAAATCATAACGGCGAATGATCAGCTCGGTCATCTGCACCCCGCTGACATGCGGCTCGATGCCGCGGCGAGTGGTTTCGACTTCAGGGAGTTCGGGCATGGGCGGATCAATGACCCGCGCTTCAACCTGTGGCAAGCTCGCTCAGTGAAATTTCTGAAACGGTGTGTGGTTAGAAGCGGACCTTCACCTTAGGTGAGTTTTACCACCATCTTGCCGACGTTGTCGCCGCTGAAGAGTCCGATGAACGCGCCAACGGCAGCATCAAGGCCGGTCACCACGGTTTCTTTGTTCCGCAATTTCCCGGCTTGATAGAGGCTTCCGACTTCTTGCTCAAATTCTCCCTGACGCGCGAGCGAATCGCTCACAATAAGTCCCTTCATGGTGAGACGTTTGGTGACCATGTTAAACAAATTTGGCGGGCCGGGAGTGGGCTCGGTGTTGTTGTAATTGGAAATGCCGCCAC
>JAYVEJ010000794.1:0-7137 GCA_043748885.1 Luteolibacter sp.
GAAAGTAGAAATAATACCGATAGAATCATCGCTAACACCATCGTGGCGCGGTGCAATTTGACCTTGCCGAGTTTGATGAAGATGATGGAAACCAACAACACCACGGCGGCGAGCGCATTGAGGCCAGCATGAATCGGCGGCAGGAAGGCGGTGGACCAGCCATCTGGCAACGGCAGCTTAATCTTCTGCATCGCCACGACCAATAACAACACCGCACTTGATAGTATCCATGCGGCGACACCCAGCTTCTTCGACAACGCTTCCTGCGGTGGGCGTGCCAGCCATTGTTTCAATTCATCATCCATCAGATGCCGGGAGTTTTGGGTTTAGCGAGTTCCAAACGGATCCGGGCGAACAGCTCGTCCTTGAGTTTTTGATAGAGCTTGGGATCGAGCTTCTTGCCTTCTTCCGAGCGGGCATCGGCGAGCGGCCACTTGCCGATGACTTTGAAATCCCGGTCTACCAAGATGAAGCCAAGGTCGTGGGCATACTTGCCGTTAGTCTCGATATCCAGCGGATCGGTGCGATTGCGGATACCGAAAAATTTGAGTTCGTGTTCGAGGTATTCGTGAGTGGTCTTGGCATCACCCGCGTTGAGGAACCACCAGTTTTTGCTGTCGGCATTGAGTGCCTTTGCATAGTCGGCGAGCTTTTCTGGCTTATCGTTTTCGGGATCCACGGAGATACATGTCATATGGAAATCCGGGTGAGATTTAAACTCGTCATAGATCTTCCGCAGCTCCTCGCCATTGCGCACCGCGCAGTGCGGGCAGATTGCGAAGAACTCAGCGACGATCCATACCTTGCCACGCAAGTCGGAGAGTTTGACAGGCTGGTTGTCTTGGTTGAACGCCGTTAGATCTTTGGCGATCTCAAACCACTGCGGCGAGGTTTCCTTGCCGGTGTTGATGGCGGCGGGCGTTTGATAGGGAGTGTTGAGTCCTTTGCTCAACCACATCGAAAGGCTAATGACGCCGATGCAAATGGCGGCGACTCCCGTGTAGAATAGGGCGATGGTGGGCTTGCGTTTCATCAGTTCTTGAGGGGTTCTGCCAGCAATTTGTCGATGGTATGATTGAGGAGGATTTCGAGTTGCTCGACGTTGTTATGTTCAGTGCCGGTCTTGGCTCCTTTGGCATCCCACGCGGCGGCTTGATCAAAGTCGAAGGTGGCAATGAACGGCGGACCGCCGCGCTTTTGCGGGACCACCGCGCGGCGGATGTGACCGTTCTTATCGATCAGGACGATGGACGCATCATACTCCCATTTTCCCTTCAGCTCGTTCGGATAGATGGTGGCTTTGAGTTCGTTTTTGATGAACTTGTGCAAGGTGCCCGGCTCATTGCCGCCGACCCACCACTGGGGGAGTTTCATCCCGTTAGTCGCTGAGGTTTCTGCCAGGCTCGCTAGCAGCTTTTCCGAGGGCAGTGGATCGACGACCAAGGTGATGAGGTTAAAATCTGCGGTGTTGGCGCGGGTTTCCGCCAAGCGTTTCATGACCACCATGCTGAGCGCGGCGGCTTGCGGGTCGCGGAGACTCGTCACATTGAGGGCGATGACCTTGCCTCGGAGATTGACCAAATCGACGATTTTCCCATCCTGCCGGAGCATCCGCAAGTCACGCTCTGGAGTGATCCGATAGATGATGGCCGGGCGGTCGTCAGGTGCCTGCTGGACGGACCAGCGGCTATAAGCTTTGAGTACCAACCAGCCGCCGAGGACGATGATGGCGACGAGCACAAACGCGGTGTTGCGAAGTTTCTTGGGATCGCGGATCGCGAGTTCGAGATTGGGGTCGGGCAGAGGCATCAGCGGCGGAAGTTAAGCGGGTGAGGAGGCTGGGCAAGCTTGGCGCGGCTATTTTTTAACGACCTTAATCTCAAACATCTGCGGCCAGTACTTGCCGGTGACTAGTAGATTCCCGGAAATTTGGTCGTAGGCGATGCCGTTGAGAACCTCGGCGCGGTGCGGCGGGGTGAGCTGGTTTTTCAAGCCTGCTAGATCGAGCCAGCCGGTGACTTGACCGGTTTCAGGGGAGATCCGGGCGAGCTTGTCGCTCTGGTAGATGTTGGCGAAAATCTGGCCGTCGATCCATTCGAGTTCATTGAGGTTTTTCACAGAACTCTTGCCGTCCTTCACGGCGAGCGTTCTAACGACGGTGAAATCCTTGGGGTTGATGAAGCGAAGGTCGCTGCTGCCATCGCTCATGATGAGTTGTTTGCCATCGGTGGTTAGACCCCAGCCTTCGCCCTTGTAGGTGTGAGTGCGGATGGGTTTGAAAGTGTCGAGTTCGAGGACATAGACGGTGTTTTCCTTCCAAGTGAGCACCCACATTTCCTGGCCGATGGTGGTGAGACCTTCGCCGAAGACGGTCTTGGCCAGCGGGCGTTTGCGGAGGACTTTGCCGGTGGCTGGCTCAAGCTCGCGGACGGTGGATTCGCCGTATTGGCCGGTGCTCTCGAACAGGCGCCCGCCGGTGAGTTGCAGCCCTTGGGTGTAGGCTGTGCCATCGTGTGGGCGGCTGGAAACGATCTGATAGCCTAACTTATCCGGCTGCGCTTTCTGGCAGGAGGTGAGGGCGAGGCCGACGATGGCAAGCGTGGTGGTAAGGCGATTCATGAGTTAGTGCGAGGTGAAATTTTCCCAACAGGCGAGAAACCCCGGCGCGAAATCGGTGGGCCGACCTGCGATCCAAGCGGCGATTTCTGCTAGCGGAAACCATATCGCCGCATCCACCTCGGCGGAGGGGAAACGCAGATTTCCATCGTGGCGGGTGCGGTAGAGGCGGACGTGTTCCCAGCCGGTTTCCGCGCACGGGGCGATGCGGGCGATTTCCTCCGGCGAGGTCTCACTGGTGATGCCCATTTCCTCGCCAAGCTCTCTAACCGCCGCCGCCGTGTAGTCCTCGCCCGAGTCGAGATGGCCGGAGACGCTGGAGTCCCACAGGCCGGGGCAGAGGTCTTTGAGCCGCGAACGTTTCTGCAATAACAGATCGCCATGCTTGTTGAAAACGAAGACATGCACGGCGCGGTGCATCAGCAATTGCGCGTGGACTTCGCCGCGCGTGGCAGTGCCGGTGACGTTGTCTTGGGCGTCCACTACATCGAAGATTTCGCCGGATTTCTGCGGCAAATCTTTGAGCGGATGGGGATCGTAGGTGCGTGTTAAATCGACCCATTGCGCGAGTGTGAGTTCCTCGCCACGGACGGTGGTAGCCACGCCGAGTTCCGCCGTGGTGTCTTCCCACGGCGGGCCGTCGGGGAGTTGTTTTTTGAGCTGCTTGCGGCGCTGGGCGAAGCCGCGGCGGATGAGTTCGTCGAACAAACGGTAGTCAAAGGTCGGCAGCCCGCTGATGCGCGGGGTGAGCACCGCGACGCTCGAGTCGATTTTTGGCTGCGGATAAAACGCTTCGGGCGGCACGGTGCGCAGCGATTTCACCTCCCAGTTCGCCTGCGTCCGCAGCGAGAGGATGCCGTAATCCTTGGTGCCGGGCGACGCCGCGAGCCGGTCAATGACTTCCTTTTGCAACATGATCACCGCCCGCTCAAATGGGTGCGGGCGGCTTAGTAAATTTTTCATGATCGCCCCGCCGCACGAGTAGGGGAGATTGCCGAGAAACTTCAGCGGGCGATGTTTGAAAAGCTGCCGCCCGTCGAACTTTGCGCCGTCGGCATGATGGATTTCCACGCTGGGATCGTTGCGGAACCGATGTTTCAGCGCATCGGCGAGGCGGGCATCGAACTCGATGAGAATCAGCCGCCGCACTTTTCCCACCAGATGTTCGCTCAGCGAGCCGGTGCCAGGACCCACTTCCACTACGGCGTCGTCGGCGGTGATTTCGAGCTGTGAGACGATCCACCGCGCCATGTTAGGGTCGATTAGAAAATTCTGCCCGAGCTGCTTGCTGGGCATCACGCCTGCGTGAATCAATGCCTCCCGAATGTCCCGACCCGTCATGGGCGGCGTTCATGCAGCAATCCCGCCCGACGCGCAACCCCAAGGAGTGGCGATCTCCGAATCGCTCGGCTTCATCGACACACCATTGACGCCGCGGCGTTCATCGTCTCCCATCCGCTCATGCCCGAGCCGAAACTCAAGAAGCCCCTTTCCTCACACCGCTGGGTCCTCGGCTATCTCATGCAGGAAAAACTCGTTTTCCTGCCGTCACTCGCCGCGCTTTTCTTCACCGCCATCCTCTCGCTGGCCTTTCCCTACTATCTCAAGGAACTCATCGGAAACCCCACCGACGCCCTGCGCCAAGGCGTCGATCCCGCGCAGGTTTTGGCAAAATCGAACCACGTCGTGCTCATGCTGCTGGGCGTGCTCGCCGTGCAATCCATCATCGCCTTCTTCCGCGTCCAAGGCTTCATCCGCGCCGGCGAGGCTGCGCTCAATCACCTGCGTCGCGATATTTTCGCCCATCTGGTGAAATTACCTGTGCCGTTCTATCAGGAGCAGCGCTCGGGTGCCCTGAGCAACCGAGTTTCCGCCGATCTAGGCATCGTTAGAGACACCCTTCTCAACGCCGTTCCGCAGGCCGTGCGGCACTCCGTTATTCTGATAGGTGGCCTTATCTTCATCTTCGTCGCCTCGTGGAAACTTTCGCTCATCATGCTGGGTTGCGTGCCCATCGTTGTCCTCGCCATCGCGTTTTTCGGGCGCAAAGTCCGGGGCTTTTCCCGCGATGCACAGGACTCCCTGGCCGAGGCCGGCACCGTCATCGAAGAGACCACCCAGTCCATTGCGGACGTCAAAGCCTTCGGCAACGAAGAGTTCGAGCAACGCCGCTACGACCGCGCGCTGGACTCATTTTTCGCCGTCTCCATGCGCGGCGCGCGCCACCGTGCGGCCTTCCTTTCGTTCATCATCTTCGCCCTTTTCGGCACCATCGCCTTCGTCACTTGGTATGGCTCGAGGATGTATGCGAATGGCGAAATCGGCTGGACGAACTTCGCCGCCTTCATCCTGTTCGCGATTTTCGTCGGCGCGTCGTTAGGCTCATTTCCCGAAATCATCTCGCAGTTTCAGCAAACCGCCGGTGCCACCGACCGGCTCCGCGAAATCCTCGACACCCCCACTGAGCGCACCGGCGGCGCGATGAATGTCCTCCTCCAAGGCTCGCTCGGCTTCAAGCGCGTGAACTTCCACTACCCGTCCCGGCCGGATGCGCCGGTCCTCAGCGAGATCGACTTCCAAATCGAGCCCGGCCAGCGCATCGCCCTCGTCGGTCCATCCGGTGCGGGGAAATCCACCATCTTTTCCCTCATTCTCGGCTTCCACCACCCCGAGTCCGGGCGCATTTTCTTCGATGATGTTAGCTCTGCCGAGATTGGCCTGCCTTGCCTGCGCGCTCAGATGGCCATCGTTCCGCAGGAAGTCCTGCTTTTCGGCGGCACCATTTTGGAAAACATCGAGTACGGAAACCCCGGTGCCAGCCGTGCCGACATCATCCGCATCGCGGAAATGGCCAACGCCCACGACTTCATCGCCCGCCTGCCAGACGGCTACGACACCATCGTCGGCCCGCGCGGCACCAAGCTTTCTGGTGGCCAGCGCCAGCGCATCGCCATTGCCCGCGCCATCCTCGCCAATCCCCGCATCCTGCTGCTAGACGAAGCCACCTCCGCCCTCGATTCTGAGAGTGAACGCCAAGTCAATGAAGCACTCGAACGCCTGATGACCGGCCGCACCAGCCTCGTGATTGCCCACCGACTCTCCACCGTTAGACACGCCGATAAGATCCTCGTCTTCAACCACGGCAAGATCGTGGAAAGCGGCACCCACGCCCAACTACTTGCGAGAGACGGCACTTACAAGTTGCTCGTCGAGACCCAGTTGCTGTGATTTTTAAAACTTACGTCCGTGAAACTCACCCATGCCGTCTTGCCCGCTACGGCCCTCGTCGCGGTGCTGCTGTGGAACCTTCCGCCGCGGCGGATGGTCCAGGCGTTAGAAACTAGCAGCCGGAACCTGCGCGAGCAACAAGCTGCCGCCCGCCTTGCGCCACCTCAGGCGATCCGCGAGAAACGCCAGTCCCGCGCGGCGGCATCGCAGTTCGCCCGCGACCGCAAGTCCATCGACTGGCGCTACCTCGCCGCCCAACTCCTGTTGTCTGAAAAGGGCGAGCTGGCGGACGAGGAAGCTCTGAATAATTTCACCGAACGCTTGGCGGAAATGACTCGCGAGCAGCTTCTAACGGCGATGGATGAAATTGCCGCCATCGGCTTGGAGCCTGCAATTCAGGCGAAACTGGAGGCTGCGTTTGTCGAGCCGCTCGTCGAGAAAGACCCCGAACTCGCGCTCGCCCGCTTCGCCGCGCGCATTCGCGACGACCCGGATGACCTGGGCTCGCAGTTATCACCCGCGCTGCTGGCGTGGGCCCGCAAGGATCTAACTGCCGCCAGCGCTTGGTTCGATCAAGCGATCGCCACCGGGGTCTTCGAGAGTAAAACGCTCGACGGGCGGAGCGACCCACGGCTCGAGTTTGAGGCGGCGTTGGCCGGTGTGTTGTTAGCCACCGACCCGGCGGCGGTCGGTCGGCGGATCGCCGGCTTGCCACAAGATCAGCGTGCGGAAACCCTCCAGCAGATCGATGTTTCCGAACTCACACCCGCCGCGCAAAGGGACTACATCGGCCTCGTCCGCAGCCTTCTGCCAGAGGATGAGCGCGATGGGCCGTTCATCTCCGCGTTTTCCGAACTCATTCCTAACGGCGACTATCAGAAGTCCGCAAGTTTCCTCGACGACATCCAAGCGACGCCCACAGAGCGGGCAAGAGCCGCAGAATCGGCGGCAGACAGGCAGTTAGAAGCGATCGCGGAAAAGCGCAATCTGACCCGCGAAGACGTGGCGGCGACTCGTGAGTGGCTGGACCGCCAGTCGCCGGACACGGCGGATAAACTCATCGGCAGTGCCATGGGAGCGGCCTCTCAGCAAGGCGGCGAGGTAGGGTTTGCGAAACTCGCGGAACTCATTCTCGAGGTCCACTCCAGCAGCGGCAATGACGACGCATTGGTGGCATTTCTCGAAGGGGCGGACACCTCCGCTCATCCCGAGCAGGCGCAGTTCCTCGCGGGAAAAATCACCGACCCTCAGCACCGCGAGGAGATGCTGGAGTCACTCAAGTAAGTGTTAGCG
>JAYVEJ010000795.1:0-2691 GCA_043748885.1 Luteolibacter sp.
CGGTCGGTGAAGAACAAACAGAACATCGAGCCGACGCGGTTGAAACGATGGGGCACGCCCTTCTCGGCGAGAAGCTGGCGCAGGCCTTTTTCAAAGTGGGCACCTAACTGGTCGAGGCGACCGAAGCCCGAGCGTTGGTCCAACTCGCGAAGCTGGGCAAGGCCGGCAGCCATCGCGAGCGGATTGCCACTGAGCGTCCCTGCCTGATAGACGGGACCGATGGGAGCCAGCATATCCATCACATCGGCGCGGCCACCGAAGGCTCCGACGGGCAGGCCACCACCGATGACTTTGCCGAAGCAACTGAGGTCGGGCGTTAAATTTTCAAGTCCCTGCACGCCCGCTTTGCCGAGGCGGAAGCCGGTCATGACTTCGTCGAAAATGAGCAGCGCACCGTATTTTCTGGTGATCGCAGAGAGCAGCTCGAGGTAGCCAGGTTTGGGAAAAACCAGCCCAGCATTCGCGGGGTAGGACTCGACGATGATGGCCGCAATTTCCTCACCGCGGGCGGCGAAGAGAGTCGCGAGGGCGGCGGGATCGTTATAAGGAAGGACGATGGTTTTCTCGGCAAATGCCTTTGGCACGCCCGCAGAATCGGGTTCGCCGTTCGTCAATGCACCGGAACCCGCAGCGACTAACAACGAGTCGCTGTGGCCGTGGTAGCAACCGTCGAATTTCACGATGCAGTCGCGCTTCGTGAAGCCCCGCGCCAAGCGGATGGCGGACATGGTGGCCTCGGTGCCGGAGTTGCACATCCGGACTTTTTCCACCGACGGCACCCAGCCGCAGATCGTGCGCGCCATCTCGACCTCGAACATGTTAGGGATGCCGAATGAGATCCCGCTCTTGGCGACTTCGTGGATGGTGTTGGTGATGACGACTGGCGCGTGGCCGAGGATGTTAGGCCCCCACGAGCCGATGTAGTCGATGTAGTGCTTGCCATCGATGTCCTCGATCCGGCAGCCGGTAGCGCGGCGGACGATGAACGGCTCTCCGCCGACGTTGCGGAAGGCGCGCACCGGTGAGTTCACCCCGCCGGGGATAAACTGCTTAGCGACGGCGAAGATTTTCTGCGAAAGCGGGCCTTGCTGATTCATGGGCGGACCATGAAGGAGGATTTCCCAACGGCCAACCGCGAAGCGGAGGATTTGCATGAATAATTCCTGAATCCATGCTTTCCTCGTGCATGGCCTTGCATTGCCCAGACTCGATGACCGCTGTGGCGGATTTTTTCAATGAAATGACGCCCGCGAAACTGGAACGGCTAGGCGATATTTACGGTCCTGGGGTCGAGTTCCGCGATCCCATCCATAACGCCACTGGCCTCCCGCAACTGCGACTCGTGCTCTCTAACCGCTTCAAGCAAATGACGGCGGTGAGAGTCGAGGTGGTGGATGCGCATGGCGATGATCGCACCGGATTCCTGCTGTGGAGCGTGACCTATCAGCACCGCAGTAACGAGCGGGTCATCCACGGCACCAGCCATTTCAGGTTTGCCCGCGATGGGCGAATTTCCGAACAACACGATCTTTGGGATGCCTCGTTCGTGCTCTACGGCGAACTGCCGGTGCTCGGCTGGTTGATGCGAATCATCAAGCGCCGTGCCCGCATCATCCCGGAAAATGCCGCCCCATGAGCATCGCTCTAGCCGACGATTCACCCAGCATGTCGCAGCGCCTTGCGGCATCCACGACAGAGGCTGGGTGATCCTGAATCAGCCGCTCAGTGGTTACTTATTCTTCCCTTGATCGTGCGGCACGGTGACCCTCACGGTCGAGGTTTCGGATTTATTGCCCGCCTCATCCGTGGCTTGGATTTTGATGGTGTAAACCCGACCACCCTTGTCCTTGCCAGAGCGTTCCGCACGCAGCGAGACGGTGTGATCACCCGTGATTTTCCAATCCGGCGAGGTATTGCCGCTGCCTTTTGCATCCACTGCCTGATTGCTAGAAACCGATAGAATTTCCCAGGTGGTAGGGCCGCAAGCATCGGTGACATTCGCCCTGACGGTGACCGGGACCATCTTGTGATTGGGTGGCCACAGCACCTTGGGATCGGCGGAAACAGAGACGATCACCGGCGCGATCGTATCCTTCACCGTGATGGTTGAGGAAAAGGTGGAGACGTTTCCCGCGCTGTCCGTGGCGATCAACGCCAGCGTGTTCACTCCATCCGGCAGGGCGGCGGTGTATTGGATCACGGCGCTGGTCGGAGCACTGCCGGCAGGAATGTTGTCAGTTTCCACAGGTGCGCCGTTCAAGGTCCACACCGCTTGCACAGCATCGCCATCGTAATCCGAGACGGTCGCCGAGTAAGTCACCATTTCGCCACACTCCTCGGTGGAGTCGACCGGACCCACGATGCCCGGTGCCGCGTTTTGTCGGATCAATTGGCCGCGGATTTCACCGCCTGCATTGGCAGCGGTGTGGATGTTCACGTAGTTGAGACCCGCCAGCAGGCTGGTGGCTTGGGCTGCCGAGTACACCACCGAGCCGAAGATGATTCCACCTTTGGCCGGGATCGCTGCGGGAAAATGGAGCGACGCCAGATCGAATAATGGCGGGGTGGTCGCGCCGACTCCCGCCGGGCCATGAATGTGGGCGGCAGTGGCAGCTCCAGTCAGGTCTGTGAAACCGGATGCCGTGCCGTAACCGATTGCAAAGGAGAGCGTGGAGGTGGCTGTGTCGAAGG
>JAYVEJ010000796.1:0-2688 GCA_043748885.1 Luteolibacter sp.
CTCGAACTTCTCGAAAACTGGATGCTGCGCGAGCAAGTCGTCGATTTAGAGAAACTCCGCGAGCAAGCAGCGGGACGGATGCGCCAGAAAATCGAGATCAGTCTGGCGGCGAGAGACCTGCGGAGCCTCAACGCGAAGGAAGTGGGCGAGCGTTTCCTAACTGCGTGCGAGCAGAAGGACGCATCGACGGTGCTAGGGTTGTTAGGTGGCTTGGCCGCGAAGTGGCCTGACGACTGGGTGGCCCGGCTGAAAGCGGTGGATCGCGCCTTCCCAACGGGTTCCACGGCGGCGCGGCCATGGCGCTTGCTCACCTCGCCGGAGGTGGCGCGGGTGCTCGTCCATCACGAGCAGCAAAACAGCCGCGGCCTCATTTCCATCGTCTGTTTGGACCCTGCCGGGATCGGCGGCCCATCCAGCTCGCCACGGTTTGAGGCGGTCGAGTGCGATCTCACCAAATCCCCCGACGGTTTCTGGCAAATCAATCTGCCCACCCGCTTTTTGCAGGAATCTAACGAACCCGCTGCTGACGAAGACGATTTGCCCGATTCCGAGCACCTCGCTGCATTTTCCGCGAAATGGACGCAAGCGCACCCGCCGGTGCCGCAGCCCGATGCGGAACTCGCCCGGCAGGCTTTGGTCCGTGCGCTGAGTGATCGCGATTTGAAAGCAATTCTAGCGATTTCACAGCTCGGAGGCAGCCCGCAAAAAGCGCGGAAAGCCTGCATTCAAGCGGCCCGCATCTGGTGGACCCTCCATGATCCCACCGCCGTCCGCCATGCCATGCCCTTGGCTTTTATGGCAGACGAGTCCGCCGCCGTCGGAATGGTGCAGTTTTTCTCGACCCGCGATCCCGACCGCTTGGATGCGAGAACTTTCCATTTCGAAAAATCCGCCGCTGGCTGGTTGTGGACCCCCGAACCGAGCGCCGCCGCCCTCGAGCACTTCCGAGTTTGGGTCGATTCCGAGTCCCGCCGCTGGCCCGACCAATGGCAGCAATCGCTGCTGGAAAACAGCCCCGTGCTCGGGCAATTCGACGCTCTCGCGGCTCCCACGCCAGACGAATCCCGCAAAACCGTGGAAGCATGGCTCGCTGCCACTCACCGTGGAGACGTGACGGTTGCGCTTCCGCTCATCACCCGGTTAGGCGATCTTAAAAGTGTTTCGACCACCCTTCAGAATCTTGGCTACGAGATCATCGGCTCTCGTCACAGCAAGGAAATCCCCGTGATTACCGGAATCTATCAAGGAGCCCACTGGACCGCCGTGGGGGTAAAAATCGACCAGGAAGGCAAATCGACATTTCCCCTCTATCCGGTCATTCAAACGGCTATCGGCCCAAGGATCGCGATCGAAATCGACTTGTTTGCCGCCGGCAACCGCGGGCGGGACTACCTCAACCGGATGGCATTCGAGCGACTTCAAAAATCCAGTTCGGTCGCCGCCACCGCCGAGTTGCGCGGCCTATTTTCCGCACATCAAGCCGCCGTCGAAGGGATGTTGAATAAAGCACCCCATTGAAGCCGCAATTGCGGTGGGGAGGGACTGTCATTTCCACAAATGTCTCAATTCTCGAAGCGACGCCCGGAATCTTAAAAATAATCCGATTGTCGCCCAAATAATTTTATGCATATTGACTGTCTCCCCCCGCAAAGTTCATGTCCCCGCAGCCGATTTTTGCCCTAGCGCCTTCATTCGTATCCGCCCGGCGTGTCGGACGGAGAGCACCAGCCGGGATGACACTGCTTGAGTTGACGGTGGTGATTTTGGTGCTGATGGCGCTGATCACGACTTTGTTTTTCGGTGCCCAAGCGTGGAAACGGGGATCAGATCGCGCTCTTTGCATCATTCACATTCAGAACGTCCAGAAGGCCGTTAGAAGTTTCTCGAATCTCTACGGATATTCGCCGGGGGCCACGGTCACGGGCCTGAAAAATCAAATCATCGGATTGGGCCGTTTCGTCGAAACGACGCCAACCTGCCCGGGCAATGGCACCTACACCTTCGGCCAGACTTCCGGCTCGGACACCATTCCACCGTTGGGTGAACTCTACCTGCAATGCTCGCTGGCCGTCACCAACCAGCATGTGCCAGCCAATTTCGCGGATTGGTGAATCCCGCGATCGCGTGGGTTGTCTATGGCCGGTTTTGGTGCTTTTCTACGCCCATCGCTTTCTTAGCCCCCTGCCGTAGTTCTGAGACTCGGCCCGGGTGGCTCCCCCCAGCATAATGTGTGTGAAGCTGCCCCGGTCGCCCCCCAGTGATCGGGGCAGTGGAGAGGGAAAAATCCCTCACCGTCACTTTTGCCAAATCCGCCTGAGTCCGTCAGCACCGATTTCCTCCCACTTCCCCGGCGCAAGGTCTGCGCCATCGAGCTTGCCGATCGCCACCCGGATTAGCCGCAGCGTGGGAAATCCCACCGCCGCCGTCATTCGCCTCACCTGGCGGTTTTTTCCTTCGATCAACCGCAATTCCAGCCACGCTGTCGGAATCGCTTGGCGAAATCGGACCGGCGGATCGCGCGGCGCCACTTCCGGCTCGCTTTCCAACACTCTGGCGGCACAAGGCAACGTGCGATGGCCTTGGATCTCCAGACCTCCGCGCCCGAGTTTCGAAACCGCATCCGGGGTCGGGATCCCCTCCACTTGCGCGTGGTAAGTTCGAGGATGCGCCGTCTTCGGGTCTAGCAGG
>JAYVEJ010000797.1:0-2684 GCA_043748885.1 Luteolibacter sp.
ATTTTTCCGGATGGGGAATTGATGTCCGCCCGTGCGCTGCGAAGTGCCAACACCCTCTGGAGGGGAGACTTCAGTCGGCTGCGGACGCATCCGAGCAAGAGAACTTGGAGGAACCGCGTCGCCGCGAGGCGGAGTGGTTGGAGTTTGAGGGGAAGCGGGATGAATGAATGCGGTGAGCGAGGGCACCCGGCCTGCTTAAAGTTGCGCTGGGAATTGCGACCGAGCCATTTAGGATGCGTTAACCGAATGAACTTCAGCCTCGATCCCTACAACCTTCTGGCCGGCTTTATTTTCGGGACTATCGGCTGGGGGGCGTTCCGGTATGGCAAGCGGCTGGAGCTGTGGCAGCCGCGGGTGATCGGGTTCGCGCTGATGGTTTATCCATACATGTTCACGAATAACTGGCTGCTGTGGGGGATCGGCGTGGGGTTGTTAGTGACGCTGTGGTTCTACCATGATGAGTGATGCCGCCGGATTTCCCTTGGCAGACGGGCGGTTTTTCACGCTAGCTTGCCGCCGCCCATGCCAACCGAAGCGATCCTTTCCACCGCCCGCCAGTTCCTTGGAGTGGACCCGACGGTGCCTATCACCTTGTTGCCGATCAAACGCGGTGCCTCGGGCCGGACGATTGTGCGGGTGAAATCGCCAGTGCATGCGCCGTTCATCGGCATTCATTGGAACGAGGAACGCGAGGACAATTCCCAATACATCCCGGTTTCCCATTTCCTGAAGCAGGCGAAATTGCGGGTGCCGTCCATCCTCCACGAGCGGGCGCGGCATCGGGTGGTGCTGGTGGAAGATCTGGGAGATATGGATTTACTGTCGATGAAGGACCGGCCGCTGGCGGAGCGGTTGCCGCTGTACCGCTCGGCATTTGAGCAGGTGGACCGCTTGTTTTACGCAAAGCCGGCCAAGGACTTCCATCTGATGGCGCCGTTCGATGCGGCGCTGTATCGCTGGGAGCAGGAGTATTTTTTCGAGTTCATGGTGGAGGAGTTTCTCGACCTTTACGGAGAGGCTGCGGCATTGCGGAAAAACCCAGCGTTCACCGATCTGGCGGACCGCCTCGGCACGGTGGCGCGGCACTTGGTGCATCGGGATTTCCAATCGCAGAATCTCATGATCAAGGACGACCAGGTCTGGCTGATCGACTTCCAAGGCCTGCGTCGCGGGCGGCAGGAATACGATCTGGCGTCGCTGATTTTCGATCCGTATCTTGACCACACGGCGGAGGAACGCGAGGCGCTTCTAACGCTGTGGGAGGATGTCGCGGATGAGCGTCCGCTAGAAACTTTGTTTCACGAATGCGCCGCGCAACGGCTGATGCAGGCACTCGGCGCGTTTGGCAACATCGTGAAAAACCGCGGCGATGAGTGGTACCGGCCGCACATCGCGACGGCGGGTCGCTTGCTCGGCGAGGTGACGGCCGGCACGGCGCTCGAAGCCCCGCTGGCTCCAGTCTTGGCGGCGATCCAGAAAACCTCCAAGTGACCGACCGTTTCCAGCGCTGGCTCTGGGTGTTGCTCGTTTCTGCGGCAGCGGCGTTGGGCGCATGGCAATGGTTTCCCGGGACATTCTTGGATCGGTCGGTGTTCGCGGCGGTGGCGAGTGGTTCATCTAACGGCGCGTTGTTCATTTCGGGCAAAGGAAACCGTGAGGAGCCGTGGTCGCTGCGGACTTTTTCGACCGACCGGAAGGCCGACAAACGGGAGGCTCCGGTGATTGTTGCGCTGGGCGATGACCTCAAAGGCTTCTTCCAATCATCGCCGCCCGCACCGATCGACTTGGCGGTGATTTTCACGAATTTCCACCGCCTCGGCGCGAAGAAGGCCGCGACGGCGGCGGTGTTTGCCTGGGAAAAACCGGATCCCATCGGGTTGGCGGCATTGGAGAAATCGCTGACTCGCTTCGATTCGTTGGTGATGGCCGCGCCGCTTTCACGGGGTGTGGTGTCCTCGCAAATGCCGCCAGCTTTCCGGCGGACGTCGATCGCGGTGGAGAAAATCCGTGGTGACGCGGCGGCCTTGCCGTTGGTGAATCGGCTGCCCATCCAAGGCATCATCCTCGGCGGGGAAACGACGCTTGCGGGGTTCTCCGCGCTGGAATCGGAGCCGCCGTCCCGGTTTGTCCCGCTGCTGGCGCGGTGGGAGGACCGCGTGGTGGTTTCGTTTCCCCTGCTCACCGTGCTCCAGCGGCTGGACCTCCCGCTGGACGGCGTGGAAGTGCGCTTGGGCGAATTTCTCAAGCTCGGTCCGGCTGGCCCGATTGTGCCGATCGACGAATCCGGCCACCTCGCGTTGCCGCTGAAGCCGCTCTCGCCCTACGCCGAAATTTCCGCTGAAGCCTTGATCGACGGCGGCGACGAGTTGTTTCCGAAACAAGCGCCCGACCCGGTGATCCTGCGCGACGACCAGACTGCGGCGGAGCCAGCGACCCGCGAATTCTCGCGAAATCTCTCCGCCGTCGTCGCGGCCATCGCCTCGAATCAGGGGCTTTCCGAAGCTCAGGAATTCCCGCGGCTGGCGCAGGATTGGGAGCTGGGAATCCTGGCGGTGGTCGTCGGCGTGTTAATTCTGTTATCTGGCTCTGCCGATTTCGTGCAACACACCGGAACGCTGGCTCTCGCAGGAATGGCGGTGGCCGCGCAGTGGATCGCGTTTGGCGTGGCGTCAATCTGGTTGCCG
>JAYVEJ010000798.1:0-2683 GCA_043748885.1 Luteolibacter sp.
GGTTACGGCGGTGAACGTCGAGGTGGTGGCGGCGGCGGATACGGCGGCACCGGCGGCGGAGAACGTCGCGGCGGCGGCGGCGGCGGTGATCGCCGTGGCGGTGGCGGCGGCTACAAAGGCGGCGGCGGTGGCTACAAAGGCGGCGGCGGCGATGGCTGGTAAGCCCCCACTAACAACCTGATTTCTAATGCGCCCAATCCTCCTCGCCGAGGAGCGGGCGTGTTTGTTTTTAAAAGTTGCGAGCCAATGCATCTAAGGATCGGGGTAAATTTCTGTGTCGCAGAGCGACATCGGAGGGTAGCCGGGGACTCCAGTCCACGAATTGGGTCGGAAAGGGACAGCCGTGTCGCGTAGCACCAAAGGATCTTGCGGCGCATGGGAATGCCGTAACCGGAGTCCTTTGCCACTACGTGGCAAACAAGAATGCGGACGAAGTTTACCGTGGACTGAAGTCCACGGCTATCATCCGCTGTCGCTCTGTGACCAAGAGAATCAAATCCTTACCGCCATTGGATTTCAGGCAAGCCTTCCAATCTCCAATCTCCAATCTCCAATCTCCAATCTCTTAACATTGGTCTCTACTCCCGATAACACCGCGTCACCCGCGGCGTGATCCCGGTGAAAATCTCCCAGACGATGGTGTCGGCCTTGGTCGCAATTTCCGCCACCGGGATGTTAGGGCCGAACATTTCGACCTCGTCGCCTTCCTCCACCTCATCGCTGGCGGTCACATCCACCATGATCTGGTCCATGGTGATCCGACCGAGGATGGGCCAGCGGCGACCACGGATCCAGACGTCCGCACCTTTGCCGGAAAGATGGCGCGGGTAGCCATCGCCATAGCCGATGCCGACGGTTGCGACGCGGGTGGGCCGGGTGGTGACGAACTGCCGCCCGTAGGAAATCCCATGTCCGGCTGGCAAGGAACGCAGCAGCGTGACTCGGGATTTCAAGGTCATCACGGTTGCTAGATTCTGGTGGAATTGGGGCAGCGGCGACACGCCGTATAACATCAGCCCCGGGCGGGAAAGATTGCAGACCCCTTGATCATACCCGAGCAAGCCGGCGCTGTTGGAAAGATGAACCCACTTGAAACGCGAGGTTCCCCCCAGCTCCCGGAGGATCGCGTGAAACCGCTCGAACTGCCGCAAGGTGAACTCCTCGTCCTCATCGGCAGATGGCAAATGCGAGCCGATGCCTTCGATCTCCAAGTTTCCTAACCGCTCCAGCAGCGCGAGTTTCTCAGGCAAATGATCTGCGACGAAGCCACCGCGGCCCATGCCGGTGTCCACCGCAAGATGGACTTTGAGGCGCACCCTTCGAATGGCGGCGAGCCGATTAAAATGCTCCGCTTCGTCGAGCGAGGAAATACACGGCGTCAACTCGCGGGCGACGATTTCCTCGCGCTCTCCGGACCAAGTGGCCCCGAGCAAATAGATACGGGTTTGCACGCCTGCGTTGCGAATGCGGCGGGCTTCGCCGACGTTTGCCACTCCGAGAAACCCAAGATCGGCCGAGTCTAACGCCCTTGCGATTTCCTCCAAGCCATGGCCGTATGCGCCGGCTTTGACCACCGCCATCAGCTCGCCACCGCAACTCTTGCGGGCCACAGTTAAGTTTTTCCGCAAGGCGGATAGATCGATCTCCGCCCAAGCCCGCGGCGGTGAAACTGGAAAAATGTCGCTCACAGGGAGACGCTAGGCATTCGGGGGAAACTGGCAAGGATGGCGACGTGGCGACCGCGGATCGCCGCTACATTTCCGCCGTGCCGAAGAGTTCGCGGGAATCGACACCGTTGCCGGTGGTGACGATTTTCCACTGCCGGTCCATGTTGAGGCGCACCGTCGCGAGGTGTTTCTGCGGCCACTCGTCCGGTGAAATCATCGACAACATTTTGCGACCCCGCATTTCGTAGAGGTGATAGGTGCCGCCGATGATAGGCTCGAATTGGATGTCCGCCTCATAGACGAGTTTGTTCCAGTTGAAGTGGTCGATAGTGGCGAGGTAAGTCTCGCGGATTTCCTGAAGTTTCTGTTGGAGATCGCGCTCGACTTGGGAAATGCCACGGGATTTGAAAGACGTCAGGTCGTTCGGAATGATCGGCGGACTGAGGGTGGAAACGGGATACGGCAAAAAGGCGCTCGATGGTTTGGTGGCTGGCTCTGACATAGTCGGTGGATTTCCCTTCGTCCACGACTTCCCGCCGGGCAACAAAAAAACCGGGGACGCCGTTAGGCATCCCCGGTTGTGGATTTTAAGGCAAGGATCCGTAAACTACTGCGACCTGAGCTTCGGTGCCGCGAGTGTCGGAGTTGTCGTGATCGCGCCCCAGACGGTATCAGCACCCGTTTGGAGGAGCGTGGAGGTGCCGCCAAGGATGATTTGATTATCAAGCCTGATGTTGATGCTGGATACACTGTTGTCCATGCGGAGAACAATGGCCTTGCTGTCAAACGGAGCCGGATCGAAGGTTCCAGTGGTCATATTATTCAGCAGCGGAGTCACCACCAGCGGGCGTGCTGGATTGCCCGCAGCGCTGAAGCCAGCGATGCCATTCAAGAGGTAGCCAAATCCAACTTCACCCTCTCTCAAAGCTTGCTCGCCCGAGATGTTGTTGTCGGGCTTCTTCGCATTAGCAATCTTCGCATAGAAAATTGTCTCGGTTTGGATGAAATTCCCTGCC
>JAYVEJ010000799.1:0-7098 GCA_043748885.1 Luteolibacter sp.
CTGTTTCCCGCCGTAGAGAAGGGCCAAGTGCGCTTCGCCGGCATCGCCTATATCTTTGAGAACGAGTGGCAGAGCTTCCGCACCCGCCGCGACCGCGAGCTGGAAATCACCACCGTCAGCCACACCTATACCAAGCCGGGCCACTACACCGTCGCTGTGAAAGTCAGGGATATTTTCGGCAACGACACCATGACGCGGGTGCCCGTCAATATTGGCTGATCGGGATACGCAAGACCGGTTGTTCAGGGCACAATCGGCGGCGGAGTGGTGACGCCGTCAGGTTTCTTTTCCCGCTGCGCCGCGCGCTTGATGTGGGAGGCGCTTTTCCAGGCGCGGAGTTTGTCGGGATCGCGGCTGTATTTGTGGTTCATCACGGCGTGGAGGCGGGTGATGATGTCCTAGGCTTGGAGACCGCCGCCACCCACCTCGGGCGGATCTGAACGGCCCTTGGATGGCGACTGCACGAAAGTTAAGACGGTTTTGCATAAAGGTCGGCAGAATCCGCGTGGGACTTCCCGGCTGTTGAGCAGCCTTGGAGCCTGATCGATGGAGGGGGCTGCCTCAGGATCCCAAAACTAGGGAACGTTGTAGGGGGATGGCGATCAGAATTAACCACTGATTTACTGATTTCAAGTCGGCGAATTGCGCCAAGATTCGCCACTCTTCCAGATTCTTAATCTGTGAACCAGCTACGGTCACTCCCCGGGGATTTCTCTGGCCTCCATCTCCTCGGCATCGAATACGTCGGCTTCCAGATCATCGACTGCCCTGGCGATTTCGCACTACCCTCCTCCCCGTGATTCACGCCCACGGCCCTATCCCGCATTCGCCCGGCCAGCCATGCTTGGCGATTTCGTGGAGTGCCCGCTGACGGTTGGGAATCCAAAGTCCTTCGCGGGCGACTTGCTCGCCGTCCCGCGGGTAGTCGGCGCGGCTGAGAATTTGCTCCGCCAGATGAAAGCAAACCCACGCGCGCCAGGCCCGGATGGCCGCACGGGGTCCGGTGACCCGGCTGGCGAGATGTTGGAAATGGCGGACTGGATTTCCGAGATAACCGCAATGCCCGTTAGAGGATTTTTCCAAAATCCAAGCGAGCGCCTGATAGGGCGGCGGATGGGCTAGCAGCTCCGGCTCGCTGCCTGCTAGATCCGCCAGCCAAGCCTTGTTGAGCTGGAGAATGGCTTGGGCAGGCTTGCCCGCAAGCCACTGGGATTGGGCGTAGCGGAGGGCGTCCAGATAGAATTCCGCGCCTCTCGCATGGCCGTGGCGGCGGGTCTGCGAGAAGTCGTGGCTGCCGGAAATTTCAGGCAGCCACGGGCAAACTGGATTCGGAGCGGAAGGGTCGATGTTAGGAATGGGAGTGATGCCGGCAGTGGGTTAATTGAATTTGCGGCAGCTCTCAATCCTCAACTGTCCACTGGGATTTCTTCGCCACTTTTCCGGGCTTGCTTCTCGCGAAAGATCATCAATTCTCGCCGCCCCATGAGTCGTTTAGAAGGAAAAGTTCTTGTCGCACAGGGAGGTGGCCCCACTCCCGTGATCAACCAAAGTATCGTTGGCGTGGCCCTCGAAGCCCGCAAATTCAGCCAGGTCACGTCCATTTATGGCGCGGTCCACGGCGTGCGCGGGATCATCGATGAAAACTTCGTCGATCTCACCCGCGAGACCACCCACAACTTGGAGCAAGTCGCCGGCACGCCGTCGTCGGGCTTGTTATCCACCCGCGACAAGCCGGATGAAGAATACTGCCAGCGCATGTTCAAGGTCATGCAAGCCCACGACATCCGCTATTTTTTCTACGTCGGTGGCAATGATTCGTCCGACACCGTCCGCATCGTCAACGAGCAGGCCAAGGAAGCCAACTATGAGCTGCGGGCGATCCACATTCCGAAGACGATCGACAACGACCTGGAGGAAAACGACCACTGCCCGGGTTTCGGCTCGGCGGCGCGCTTCGTGGCCCAAGCATTTTCCGGGGTGAATCTCGACAACCGCGCACTGCGGGGCGTGTACATTGGCGTGGTGATGGGACGCCACGCCGGTTTCCTAACTGCCGCTTCCTCGCTGGCCCAGAAGTACCTCGATGACGGCCCGCACCTGGTCTATGTGCCGGAGCGCCATTTCGTGATGGAGAATTTCCTGGCCGACGTGGACCGCGTCTATCAGCAGCACGGTCTCTGCACGATCGCCGTTTCCGAAGGGATTTCCGACCCCGACGGCACTGCGATGATCACCAAGCTGCTAGGCACCGAGGAGCGGGATTCGCACGGTAATATCCAACTCTCCGGCACCGGTGCGCTCGGCGACCTGCTCTCGAATGAGATCCGCAAAAGTCTCGGGATCAAGCGCGTGAGATCCGATACTTTCGGCTACTTGCAACGCTCGTTCATGGGCATCCAGTCGGATCGCGACGCCCGCGAAGCGCGCGAAGTCGGTGAAAAAGCGGTGCAGTTCGCGATGTGGGACAACGTCGATGGCTCGGTGGTGATCCGTCGCCCGGTGCTCAACTACAGCGTCGATTACGAACTGGTGGACATCACCCAAGTGGCCGGGAAAACCCGACACATGCCGGATAATTTCATCAACGCGGATGGCAACGGCGTGACCGAAGATTTCAAAAACTACTGCCGTCCACTGCTCGGCTCGGATCTGCCAGAGCCGCATCGCCTGCGTGCGCCCAAAGTCGCGAAGATCCTGCATGCGTAGAAAAAGCTGAACCGCTGAGGATGAGCAGCCGCGCATTTTTGGCTCCACTCATTAGCTAGGCGGACAAAGAGTGCCCGCCCGCCACTTTCCGCCATCCCGCTCAGTGCCGGGTGGGGTTCTGAGATTGCCTCGGCGGCGAGATCCCGCTGAACTTCAGTGATTGGACATGAGCCGTGCGCTGAGCGCGCTGCCGTTAGGGTTTCTCGTGTGGCACCGCTTCGACAACTCCGCGCGCCTCGCGGAACTCACCGCCCGCGGGCCGGGTGAGGTGATCATCTTCCATGGCAGCGACGACGAAGCGCTCCCGGTGTGGATGAGCCGGACGCTGGCTTCCGAACAGAAGCAAATCGTCCGCCTCAGGGAGATCCCGGGCGGACGACATCATACGATTCAGGGAACGAACGCGGCGGAGATAGCAAAGGCGTTAGAGGAAATCGGCGAGCAATGATTTGAAGGCCAGCCGAGACGCTCGCTCCTGTCAAATTAAGAAAATTTAACCGCAGATGGACAGGATGAACGCAGATGAAGAGGATGAAAACGGTGGCTTTATCCGTGTTCTTCACCTGCGTCCATCTGTGTTCATCTGCGGTTAAAAATTCTTAAACTAACAGGATCTGGCGAGATGCCCGGACAGCGCCCCAGCCACCTTGCACGACTCAGCGCGAGGCTGGGCCGCGGCGGTTATTGCGACCGGAGGCGTTGCTGTAATCGCGGGTGCCGCCATTGCTGCCACGACTGCGATTGCCACCACCACCACCGCCGCCTTGACGACCGCCACCGCGATTTCCGCCGCCTTGGACCATGCCGCCGCCGCTTCTCATGCGGAGGTGGCGATCGGCCAAGGACTCGTCGTGCCAGGCATGATCATCCCAGCGCGGCACCGGCATTTTGATGACTTTTTCAATCTCACGGAGGAACTCGCGCTCATCTTCCGCGCAGAACGAAACGGCGCGGCCTTCCGCACCGGCACGACCGGTGCGACCGATGCGGTGGACGTAGGCTTCTGGCTCGTTAGGCAAATCGAAATTCACCACCAACCCCACGTCCTTCACGTCCACGCCACGGGCGGCGACGTCGGTGGCGACCAGCACGGGTGTTAGACCTTTCTTGAATTTTTCCAGCGCCTTCTCGCGCTGGGCTTGGGACTTGTTGCCGTGGATGGCATCGGCCGGGAAACCCGCTTCGCAAAGGCTCTTGGCGAGTTTGTTCGCACCGTGCTTGGTGCGACTGAAGACGATGGTGAGCTTGCCAGAGGTGGCGGCAGCTTGGCCACGCAGGAGTTGTTCGAGCAGCGGGCGCTTGTTCTCGCGGTCCACGAAGCAGACTTGGTGCTCGATGCGCTCGGCGGTGGTGGTGCCGGGATCGATGGTGACGCGGGCTGGGTTCCGCAAGATCGTTTGCGCAAGCTCGACGATGTTAGGCGCGAGGGTGGCAGAGAAGAACAACGACTGGCGGTTAGCAGGCAGCAGGGAAACGATGCGTTTCACGTCGCGAGCGAAGCCCATGTCGAGCATGCGGTCCACTTCATCGAGCACGAAAAACTCGACCGCAGAGAGATCCACGGCGCGTTGGTCGATCAAGTCTAGCAGCCGACCGGGAGTGGCCACCAGCACATCCACGCCGCCGCGCATGGCGGAAACTTGCGGGTTCTGGCCGACGCCGCCGTAGATCAAGGTCTGCTTGAAACGGACGTGCGCGCCGTAAGTGCTGAAGCTTTTCCCGACTTGGCCGGCCAGCTCGCGGGTGGGAGCCAGCACCAGCGTGCGGCATTGGCGGGGCTTGATTTGACGCGGCCGCTCGTGGATGGCGTGGAGAATCGGCAAGGCAAATCCCGCGGTTTTCCCGGTGCCGGTCTGGGCGCAACCAAGCAGGTCGCGGCCTTCTAGCAGCAGGGGGATGGCCTGCGCCTGAACGGGCGAAGGCGTGTGATAGTTGAGTTCGCGCAAAACGCGGTGAAGGGGCGCAGCCAGTGGCAACGCCTCGAATGCAAGCGGGGTCATGTTCGTGGATTGCCTGCCTCGTCCCGGATGGGCGGCAGGCGGTGTCGATGAGCGGTGAGGTGTAACCTCCAACAATCTCTCATCGATGAAGACCGGAAAAGGGTGGAGCCATTCATGCGACCCCCGCGCGCCGGAACCGGCGTGCGGGGCGAGGCAATAGCCAGTTCCAGAGTGATGACAAGACATTTCCGGCACTTTTATGAAACCGGGTGTTAGATGCATCCGGCGGGCGCTTGCCCTTGCCTCTACCCACAAACTCTTACTTCCCAGCGGCGCTTCCGCGCCAATGCCAAGGAGTGGCGATCTCCGAATCGCCATGACCATGGGTGGCCAATGAGAAGCGATTCTCTCAGCTCATTGGCGGCTCATGGGCATGGCGGATCGGAGTCCGCCACTCCTTGATTTTGCCGCCCGCGACATGAGTCATTCCCCATCGCCACCAGCCTCTGACATTCCGCAGATCCTACGCGATTGCGGGGGGAAATTGGGGGTTTACGACCCAAGATCGCCTGCCAACATCCCGCCCGTGCAAGCACCCGGTAAACGCCTAGCCGGCATCCTCATTCCCGCCTTTTCCCCACGCCGCGAGGGCGATCTCGGAATCGGCGACACCTTGGCCTTGCGCGAGTGGATCGACTGGGCAGCGGAGCATCAGGTGGGGTTCCTACAGCTTCTGCCGATCAATGAGAATGGCTCGGACGAGAGTCCCTACAGCGCGATTTCCTCGGTGGCGCTGGACCCGATTTACCTGGCCTTCGAGGTTGGAGAAATCCCGGGGTTGACCGAGGCGGATCTTGCCAAAGCGCGCGAGCAACTGAAGGCGGCGGTGCAGTCGCCGTTGGTGAATTACCCGGCGGTGCGCGGCGTAAAACGCATGCTGCTAGAGCAAGCGTGGTCGCGATTTCGCAACGCCGCGCCGGCGCTGCTCGCCGAGTTCAAGCAGTTCCGCAAGCTGGAGGCGGAGTGGCTTGAGGATTACGCGGTGTTTCGATTTCTCATGGAAATCCACGGCGAGGCGCTGACGTGGGATCACTGGCCCGAAGCATCCCGGACGCCTCGCAGCGCGCGCACGTTTTTGGAGAAACTTCGGACGCGCGATGCTGCGGGCGTCGAGGCTCGGCTCGGGTTTTTCGCCTTCATCCAGTGGCTGTGTTTCCGCCAATGGCTGGCACTGCGCGACCACGCCCAACAACGCGGGGTGAAACTCATGGGCGATGTGCCCATCGGCATCAGTTGGCATTCGAGCGATGTGTTTTTCGCCCGCGATGAATTCCTGCTCGACTGGTGCGGTGGCTCGCCGCCCGAGGGCATGGGCCAGGACGATGCCTTTTTCCAACAATGGGGCCAAAACTGGGGCATCCCGCTCTATCGCTGGGACTACATGCAGGCTAACGGATTCATCTGGTGGAAAAAACGCATCACCCGCCTGACCCGAATTTTTCAAATCTTCCGGCTCGACCACATCCTCGGTTTCTATCGGATCTATGCCTTCCCGTGGCGGCCGGAGCGCAACCTCGAATTCATCGGTCTCAATCATGAGCAAGCGGCGGCGATCAGCGGCGGTCACCTGCCCCACTGGGTGCTGCGGCCCGACGACACCGTCGAAAATAAAGCGGCCAACCGCGACGACGGGCACATCCGCCTGTGCGCCATTCTCGAAGCCGCGAAAGGTGCGGAAGTCATCGCCGAAGACCTCGGCTGGGTGCCCGAATATGTCCGCCCGCACCTCGCGGATCTCGGCATCGCCGGCTTCCGGATTCCGCACTGGGACTGCAACGATCACGGCCACCCTACGCCCGGCAACGCGTTCCCCGCAAATACCTTCGCCACCTACTCCACCCACGATCACGATCCAGTCAACGGCATCTGGTGCGGCTGCCTGCGAGCGATCCAACAGCACCAAGAAAGCCCCACCGAGCAGACTCGTTGGAACGTCGCCGGTGCCTATAACACGCTGCGAATCCTCGCCGAGTTCGCTGGCATCCCCATCCCCCATCACTCGCCGTGGCCACCCTACACCGAAGGCATTCGGCTACGGCTGCTCAAAGCCCTGTTCTCCTCGAATTCGCACTACGCCGTCCTGATGATCACCGAACTCTTCGGCCTCGATGATCGCATCAACCAACCCGGCACCACTGGCGGTGAAAACTGGCGCTTCCGCCTGCCGTGGACGCTCGACGAGATCCGCGACGACCCGCAGTTGAAGTCTAACTGCGACAAACTCGCGACGATCATCAGCATCACGCGGCGGGCGTGACAGCGGAGACGCATCAATTCAGCAGATCCCCATTTTTAAGTTTAGAACCTGCCTCCTCATGGATTTCGGAAACTCGGGTGGCTGGCCTGCGTCTCCACTACTCCATCTTTCTTCTTCTCCCCTTCGATGTCCAAT
>JAYVEJ010000800.1:0-2679 GCA_043748885.1 Luteolibacter sp.
GCCGGGAGCTGCCGCGCCATTTGGCCCGCTTGCCCATCAGCAGGAGGAAATGCAAAAGTCCGACCAAGGCTTCATCATCAAGGACGCTGCGCTCAATGATATCTTCCAGTTTCTTGCCAAATCCGCGAGTCGCCAGTATTTCCATAACACCAAGATCGCCGGTCCTGAATATCTAGTCACCGGTCACCTCAATGATGGCAATCCGCTCCAACAGATGGAAGAACTTGCCTTCATGTATGGCCTTTCCCTCCACACCAAGGGCAACACCATCTATGCTCTCACTCAGGCGCAACTGAGCCAACTGCCGAGCGCGGAGTTTCACTATCAACTCCGCTATCTTCGCCCCACCGACATCGAACAAATCAAACAATTGATCATGCCGATGCTCAGCCCCGGCACCGGGATTGTGAACTTCGAGCCGAAGACTAACACTGTTATCATCATCGACTCCGCCCATCGCATTGAGGAAGTCCAAAAACTGCTGCATGGCATCGACAAGGCGAAAGGCCAAATCATCGTCGAAACCAAGATTCTGCGCATCAACACCACCGCTGCCGAGCGCACCGGCGTCAACTGGGCGAACTCGTTGGGCAAAGATGGCACCGCGATCAACGTCGCGAGGGATCTCAACTCCGTCTTCGGTCTGCCTAGCACTAGCACTGGCTCGGCCGGGAATCTGGTGCTCAGCCCGCTCCAACTCACCGGCGTTCTGCGCGCCCTGGCCGACGGCGGCCTCGCCAGCCAAGTTTCCAATCCGACTCTAATCACCGAAGACAACGAACAAGCAACCATCTCGATCATCGACCGGGTGCCCATCATCACCACCACCACCACTGCCGGCACCTCGGCCTCGCCCACGATTCGCACCGACCAAGTCCGATACAAAATCGACACCGGCGACAAATCCATCGATACCGATCCAGACAAACACCGGGAAATTGGCATCTCGATGGTGGTCACCCCGACTTTGCTGCCTGATGGCACGATCAGAATGAAAATGCGCCCGCGTTCCGCCCAGATCGTTGACCAAATCGTCGGTGCCAGTGGCAACAAGTATCCGCGCGTGACTGAGTCAATGTTAGAGTCTCTCGCACGGGTGCCAGATGGTTACTCGCTCGTCGTGGGTGGATTTTATGGCGAAGCGCAAACCAGTGGGAAAACCAAAATTCCGCTTCTCGGAGATATTCCGGTGCTCAATTTCTTTTTCAAGAGCAAGGACGCCACCAAGGAGAAGACTAGCCTAGTCTTCGTTGTCACCCCTAAGTCTTACGATCCGACAAGTGGCCGTGCGACTGACGGTGCTAGTAAGCACATCCATGCTGCCACCTCCATCGACTGTGATTCCAGTTGGGTGGACCAAGATAACCCCGGCTCGGCTCACGAGCCTAACATGAAGCGGACCATCCGCGGCTTGCAGCCAGGGCAAGCGCCGTATTACCCACGGGCCGATGAACTCGCCCCCCGCGAAACCACCCTGCGGACTTCCACTCAACCTCGTTTCAGCAAAGCTGGGAAACATTGAGATGCATTTTAGTTAAAGGTTATTTGTTGAAGGTTATAGGGAAACTAAGAAACCAACTCCCGATACCTCTTCCCTATAACTCATCACTACTAACTCTTAACCCGAATCTCTTATGCAATCCGCCTCCCCATTCCTGGCCGTTCAGGAACCCGTCCTCCTACACAAGGGCGGCGACTATTGGGATCTGGCGGAGGTTTGCCTACAGCGCACGGCGGGAGCACTTCATGAAGCTCGCGCGGCCACGCCTGCAGAGGTTTCGCAGGCGATTTCCATCGCCCGCGAGTCCCACGTCGAGGAGCGTCCGTCGGACCTGCTCGAAGTCTTGGCGCGTGTCCAAGGCCACGGTGAAGAGCACCTGAGTGCCGCCATCCTCGAACTGGGCAACAAGGTCGCGGCTACTCTCACTCCCTACGCACCGCTCATTCCCTTCGGCGGCAAGTTGATTGCTCCTTCAGCTTTCTATGATTCCTTCGATCACATTCATAGGCTGGCGCGGGTTTTGCTATCGCCCGTGATCTACGCCGAGGACACCGATTCCATCGGCACGGCCTCCGCGAATCCCGTGGCCTCTGCGATTCTAGCAGACGAGATCCGGGCAGCGGTTTTCAAGCGCTTCGGCATCCGTCCTTTTGTTACCGTCGCCCGCCTTGATTACGAGAGCTGGACTTTTCTTTCCCGCAAACACTTCGAACTTTGAATTGAAGACTCCAGATTTTAACCACTGATTACACTGATTTACTGATTGAAGACTTAAGTTTTTAAATGGATCCCCGAGCATCAATCTCTCTTCCTCTAAAAATCAGTTAATCAGTGAAATCAGTGGTCAACTTTTTCTCTACTTCCACCCATGATTGAATTTGATGGCATATCTTTTAATGAACTCATCAGCCGCCGCATCATGGGCGAGCTGGGTGGACACGATCCTAGCTACTCGGAACTCGCCCAAGACCAGGTGCCTAACCGAGTCACTCGCTACAGTTTCATGGCGGCCATTGCCAGTCTCAATGGGCTGCCATTTTTCCCGAAAGTCGCCGAATTTTGTGACGGAATACTCCATGCCACCTGTGACTCGACCGTGATGACTCGGGGCTTCTTCGCCCCGCTTTGTTTGTCTGGCTCAGACAAACTGATTGTTGCCATTGCCAATCCGTGGAGTC
>JAYVEJ010000801.1:0-2677 GCA_043748885.1 Luteolibacter sp.
GGCCCTGTCGATGAGGTTGAAATCCACGGCGCAGGGTGTCTCGGTTTGTGGCGGTTCCGGGGACTTGGCGGAGGATGGCTTGGGCACCCGACCATTCAAACGATTCCCGGAAAAAGTACAAGTGACAGTTTCGTCACATTGCCTAACATCAAGTGCTGAAAAAGGAGAAACAGAAGTGGTCTGCGAACCGGCGAGTTGCCGGGCAAACGCATCGAGGCTCGCTCAAAGAAAGTCCACATCGACGCCCTCTCCGACGAGATTGTCCTGCGGGCGATGGAGAATGAACCTGAACTGCGCGATCAGTCGGCGAGTGACATGAAAATCCGCTTGGAGACTGTTGCGGAAACCTTTGCTTTCCCACAAGACCGTCCATCTCTGTTCCAGTCAGTCCATCTATCTATTGCGGATCAACCCGAAACGATGCAGGACGCGGTTAGCGTTGCTTCAAAGCGGTTCGCCGATCCCCCCTTGGCATCCCATGAGGAAATTCTTTGTAATTTGGGCTTCCCGCAAAGCTAGGAATAGAAATACTCCGCCTCGACCCACTTGGGTCACCCAGCCGGCTTAGCTCAGTGGTAGAGCAACTGATTTGTAATCAGTAGGTCGCGAGTTCGACTCTCGCAGCCGGCTCCATCTTAAATACCTGCAATTTAAAGATTGCGGGCTTTTTTGTATCTTGCTTGCTCGGCTGTCATACGGCTCTCAGATGCGAACTTTGTAGGAAGAGAATGGGCGTTTTCAGGGTGGCGGCTAAATCAAAAGTGATATTTCCAAGCTGAGCGCCTCGGCGGTTTTCCTGACGTGGGCGGTGTTGAACTTGCGCTCGCCACGGAGAAGGCGGGAGGCGGTGGAGCGGTCAATGCCGATGAGCTTGCCCCACTTGGTGGCGGTCATGCCGATGTTTTCGAGGTGGGCGGCGAGGAATTCATGCGGTGGCAGGGTGGCGGGTGCCGGGTGGTTTGCGGATTCGTAGGCTTCGGCCAGCTCGGCAAGGGTTTCGAGGTAGTCGGCTTGATCGGCGGTGAGCGGGTGACCGGCCATGAGGTCGATGATCTCGGTGACGGCATCGAGTTCGATTTCATCATGCAGCGTGCATGGCAGGTGTAGGCAGCAAAGGGCTTTCTAGGTCTTCGGCAGCTTGGCGAAGCTGGGGCGAGTTGGTTTGGTGGCGTTCATCGGCTTAGAGGTCGTTTTTCCAGCGGTTTTTGCTGTAGTCGGCGTGGGTGAGGATTTTCAGAATGAAGATGCTGCGGGTGTTGTAGTGGATGGCAGTAATGAGGCGGTGGTGGTTGCCAGCGATGTTGAAGTTGGTGACGGTCTTGGAACTGCCGACTGTGGCGAGGTTCGCATGAGGAAGGACTTTGCGAACGTCGGCGATGGATTGCCACTTGGCGGAGGTGGCGAGGGTGATCCATGCGGAGAGATTTGCGGCGGCGCTCGGGTGCTGTCTGGCATAGTCGAGGATGCGACGCTTGGTGATGATTTTCATTCGGAAATCTGTTGTCAAATTAGCAACACGAGTGATGGCTGTCGAGAGGTGCTTGGGGGTGGCTATACCACTTTGAGGTGTTCCTTGCTTGCGGGCACTGGAAGTGGGGCGAGCGCAGCCTTGCGGGCGGCGGAGATGATGCGGAAGAATTCGCCGCCTTCTTCGCGGGTGTGGGTGTTGGCCATCCGACGACCGTCGCAGGACGTGATGAATCCCTCCGATGGCGACGGGGAATCCTAGCAGAAGACCAGGGTCGCTCCTAGGCTTTCGTCGCAGCGATGAGCGGGGCGGTGAAATCCCTGACAGCGGCGGCAGCGTTTTGCAGGTGAAGCTCGACTTGTTTGACGATGGCGGAGCCGACGATCACGCCGTCGGCGGACTGGGCGACTTCGGCGGCTTGGGCGGGGGTGGTGATGCCGAAGCCGACGCAGATCGGAGTGGCGCTGTGCTCGCGGATGGCGGCGACTTGGGCGGCGATGTTTGCAGAAGGTGCGCCGTGCGAGCCGGTGACGCCTGTTCTTGATAGAAGATAGATGAAGCCTTCCGACGATTGGGCGAGGATTTTAACGCGCTCCGGCGGGGTGGTGGGGGCGATGAGGCGGATGTGCTTGAGGCCCGCGCCGATGGAGAGGTCGGTGTTGAGGGCTGCTTCATCGGGCGGTAGATCTAGCAGGAGGATGCCATCGGCTCCGGCGGCTGCGGCGTCGTGGTGGAAGTTTTCGAAGCCGTAGGTGAAGACGGGGTTTAAATAGGTGAAGAGGACGATGGGAGTCTCGTGCGTTTCGCGGAAGCGGCGGATCAACTCGATGGCGCGAGTGGTGGTCATGCCCGCTTTGAGGGCGCGCTCGGCAGCCATTTGGTTGACGATGCCGTCTGCTAGAGGATCAGAAAACGGTAGGCCGAGTTCGATGATGTCGGCCCCGGCATCGGCGAGGGATTTGATGATTTCTAACGAGGATTCGAAGTTAGGATCGCCAGCGGCGACGTAGGCGACGAAGGCTTTTTGGTGAGTTTCGCGGAGACGGGCGAAGGTGGAGTCGATGCGATTGGACATGGGGAGGGTGATTTGAAATTTAAGATTTAAGATTTGAGATTGTGGCGCGGAGTCTTTCTATCAACTCTCAACCATCAATTCTCAACCTCTTTACGCATCCCGCCTCGCGAGGGCTTCGCAGGATTTGATGTCGA
>JAYVEJ010000802.1:0-2677 GCA_043748885.1 Luteolibacter sp.
ACGCTCCACGCTCCACGCTCCACGCTCCTCGCCCGGCACCACACTCGACGAGCCTGCACCTATCACAATCTGTTTCCATGCGATCAAGTCGTTGTTCCATTCTTCGATGGGCAGCCTCGCCCCTTACGATCCGCAAAAGCTCCCCAATGGATCCGCTGCCACAACACCCTGCGAGGAAACACTTCGCGCTCGGCCGTCAGACCCCGCCTCGGGCTGAGTCCGAAATATTTTTTTCCTGCCCCATGCGAGAATAGACGGCGCAAACCGGGACGAAAGCGCCCCATGGAACAAAAGGGGGAAATTAAGGGGGAGATTACGGCTAACAACCTGCAACTTTCCTGCAACCTTTGGTTGCAGGAACCTGCCGAATTATGCCATTTTTTGCAGGAATCTGCACACCTGAAACTCCCCGCTCCTGACACAATGCTGTGTTTATCAAGGATTTATATGGCTCCGGCGCTAGGGATCGAACCTAGGACCTAGTGATTAACAGTCACCCGCTCTGCCGCTGAGCTACGCCGGATTTTCGCTCCTTGCGGACGCGGGCGGACGTTGGGATTCCGGGACGTCTCGTGGCAAGGGAAAAATTCCTAAGTGTGGGAAATAGCCTCAATACCGGAACCCCGAGGGGTGCCAAACTATCCAGTTGCTGAAAGTGTTGAAAAACGGGAACCCGCTTTCAAAACCCACCGCCCGCGCGATGACTTCTCCTTTGTCGTCGGTGATCGAGCGCAAGTGCCAGGAGCGCTGGAGCCGCAGGTGCGTTAGATGCTGGATCGGGCTCCGACCGAGATCCTTGCGGCAGAGGCGGCGAGCAGAGGGAGGGTCAGCAACTTTCAGAGTCAGCTTCAGCGGGCTTTGTGCTTCGCCGTTCGCATTCTTGGGGGGAGAGGTTGCTTGCGGCGACCCCCAAGAGATATCCCATTTCCGGCCACAACAATAGTCCGTGATCGCGTAGCCGTGATCGAGGAGGGTGGGATAAGCCTTGAAATAAGGCGTCTACGGGGACGTGATGGCTGCATGAGCAAGGACATATTCCTCCGCGAACTGTTGGGCCGGATGACGGTCGCGGAAAAGTGCGGGCAACTGAATCTGCTAACAGGCACGATGGACGCCACCGGGGTGAAAGACTCGGGCGATCTGGCGGCGGCGGTCCGCAGCGGGCATTGCGGGGCGGTGCTGAATGTGTACACGCCTGCCGCGACGCGGGCTTTGCAGGAGCTGGCGGTGGTAAGCCGGTTAGGGATTCCGCTGTTATTTGGCTATGATGTAATCCACGGCCAGCGGACGATTTATCCGATCCCGCTGGGGCTTGCGTGTTCGTGGAATTTGGAACTGATAGAACGCTGCGCCCGGATGGCGGCGGCGGAGGCAGCGGCAGACGGCTTGCACTGGGTTTACTCGCCGATGGTCGATATTTCCCAAGACCCGCGCTGGGGGCGGGTGGCGGAGGGCTCGGGCGAAGACCCGTGGTTAGGTGCAAAAATCGCGGTGGCGATGGTGCGCGGCTATCAGGGAAATGGCTTGGCTGAACTCACTTCCGTGGTCGCCTGCGTGAAACATTTCGCGCTCTACGGGGCGCCGCTGGGCGGGCGGGACTACAACACGGTGGACATGAGCCGCCGGGCGATGGAGGAAACGTATTTCCCACCGTATCGGGCAGCGATCAACGCCGGGGCGCGGACGGTGATGACGGCGTTCAACGAGATCGACGGCATCCCAGCGAGCGGCAACCGCTGGCTACTCACAGAATTGCTGCGCGAGCAGTGGGGTTTCCAAGGCTGGGTGGTGACGGACTACACCGCTGTGAGTGAGATGAAATGCCACGGCACCGCCGCCACTGATGCGGATGCAGCGCGGCAATCGTTAGACGCGGGAGTGGACATGGACATGGTGTCGGGGTTGTTTCTAGCAAAGCTGCCGGGTTTATTGGAAAGCGGGGCCGTTCGCATAGCACAGATCAACGCGGCGGTGATGCGGGTGCTGGAAACCAAGTGGGATCTCGGGTTGTTCCGCGATGCCTTTGCCCGCTGCGATGAGGCGCGGGCGAGGACGATTCACCTGAGTCAGGCCCACCGCCGACTCGCGCGGGAGGCGGCCCGAGAGTCGCTGGTTTTGTTAAAAAACGCCGGTCAATTGCTCCCACTGCCGAAGCGCGGAACCCTCGCGGTCGTTGGTCCGCTGGCCGGAAGTCGGCGTGACATGTTAGGTTGTTGGATGGCTGCGGGCGACGAAGCACTAGCTGCATCGCCGCTCGCTGGCATCCGCGAGGCGGTGGGTGAAAATGGGACAGTGATTTATTGCGATGGCTCTGACGTGCGCGCGGCGACACAGGCGGATGTGATCATCCTCGTGCTCGGCGAGAGCTGGCAGATGTATGGAGAAGCCGCCAGCCGGACGAACATCCGCCTGCCAAAGGGCCAACGGAAGTTGGCGAAGTCCATTTTAAAGATGGGCAAGCCGTGTGTGTTAGTGACGATGGCCGGTCGGCCGTTAGAGCTGACTTGGGAAGCCTCGAAATTTCCGGCGATCCTACACGCCTGGGCGTTGGGCACGGAAGGTGGCCGGGCGCTAGCAGACGTAATTTTCGGCGATGCCGCGCCGGTCGGCAAGCTGACGATGGGCTTTCCCCGCAGCGTCGGGCAACTGCCGATGACTTACCGCGAGAAGCCGACGG
>JAYVEJ010000803.1:0-2657 GCA_043748885.1 Luteolibacter sp.
CCACGTTTTCAGCCGACCGCGTTGAGGATGTGGGTGAATTCCTTCCGCTGGAAATCGGTGGGTTTCACGCCGTAAAACAACTGGAAGTCCCGCGAAAACATCTTGGCAGTGGTGAAGCCGAGATCGATGGCCACTTCCTTGATCGGTGAGCCTTCCCGCAGCAGCGACCTTGCGGCCACCATCCGTTCTTGGCGCAGCCAATCTTTGGGCGAAATGCCGATTCCTTCTTCGAATACCCGCCGCAGATGACGTTCGGAGACGCCGACCCGGTCGCAGAGGTTGGCCATTCGGTATTCACCTTCGCGGGCGATTTGGCCCAACGACAAGGGAATGGGTTCTCGGGCCATTAGCACCAAGAACCTTCCGTCTTTTTGTATGATTTCTACGTCGCGGCGTTTCACGGTGGAGTGGGGAGGAGGGCGAGGCGGGGATAAAACTTAAAACATCCTTGAATGTCAATTGTTTAAAAATAAGCGAGGAGCAATCGGGAATTTTTGAAATTAAGTGAGTCCACTTTTCTCTTCAATCACCGGTTGCCGCCCCGGCGCGGAAGTGGAGCGCTAGAATCCCCCCATGCTCCCTTCCGAGAAGTCTTCCACCGCCCCATCGGCCTGCCGAATTTCAATCGGCGGATGGGGTGGCCGTAGGTTGACGGCATTCCTCCCGCCGCAGAACCTCGGCATTGAACGTGTGAGAGTGGCTCGCCGGCATCTCGATTCCCAACTTCTCGCATTCTCTCTCCACCACGTGGGAGGCGAAGCGGGTGTGGGCGTTGCTGCGTTCCAAGAGAGTCGGAATTCCTCACTCTTTCGCCACCCGCAGGGTCTCCAGCGATTCCAGGGCGAAGCCATGGACGAGGTCGCACCCGCCCACCAGTTTGCGCAGCCGCCGGGCCACTCATCGTGGACTTACTGATAGATCGCGCCCTGGTAGCGGATCCAGCCACCGCCTTTAGAGGCATCCGGGGGACGGTGCGTTTGATGGATGATTCCACCTTGGGCATTCCAGATATACTCACCGTAGATCGTCACCGGGTTGTTAGTTTTGAGGGCAGAGACACGGGGCGCGAGATCGATGTTGTGCGCAATCAGCAAAGTCTGCCGCGAGTTCAGTCGAACGATGAATCTCTGGTGACGGCTCCCCGCCGTGTCATCGGGAAGTTTCCAAATGACCGTTCCCTTGAGTTTCACCATGAAACCGCTGGTCTTCGTTTTGAAGGCCCACGCCAGGATGCGGTCGCTGGTGCTGAGCGTGTTGCTTGCCGTTACAGGAAAGCTCGCGCAAGTCGGCTCCGCGTGGAGTGGCGTGAGGGTCGCTAGAAAGAGGCATGCGAGGAGGGTGAGGTTCATGGATTGTGATTAGTGTTTGCGGGATTTCTTCCAGAGTTGAATCGCTTCGAGAAATGGCTTGGCGTAGCGCTGGACCTTCGCCGTGCCGATGCCCGGAACCAGCAGGGCTTCCGCCGGAGTGGCGGGCTGATAGCGAGTGAGAGCTTCAAGCGTCTTGTTAGTGAAAATCGCGTAGGGCGGCACGTCCTCGCGCTTGGCGATTTTATCCCGGATGTCCCGCAGCATCGAGTAGAGCTGGCCTTCGAAACCGTGGTCCTTGAGGCCCACTTCCTTGCGCCCGGCTTCTGGATCTGGCCACACCAGTTGGAATTTCGCCTCGCCGCGCATGACCTTGTCGCCAAGGGGCGTTAGAGTCAGCAGCGGAAACTCGCCGGTCACCGTGAGCACCAGTCCAGCATCGGCCAGCGAGCGCATCAGACCGTTCAGATAGCCTGCGCCCTTGTCGCGGAGGATGCCGTAGGTGCTGAGTTGATCGAGCCGGGCACTGAGGATTTCCTGCGACTTGCTGCCGGCTAACATTTGGACAATCCGCCCGCGGCCGAATTTGCCTTCCCAGCCATCAGTCGTCCGCCGCGACATCCGTGCCACGCCGCTGAGTGCCTTCTTAACGATGATCGCTTCCTCGGCATTCGGTGGCCGGGTTTCTCCAGAATTTTCATCACGGCAGATGTCGCAAGTCCCACAGACGCCGGCTTCATCCTCGCCGAAATAACTGAGAATCCACTGCTGGCGGCAGCTCCGCGAGTAACACATCTCGACCATCGCCTTGAGCTTCTCGCGGTCGCGACGGTCCTTTTCCTCGATCGCGATTTCGTCGAGCTGGAGTGCGCGTGTTAGAATTTCCGGCTTCAGCAGACGAGTGCCTTTCATCCGCTTCTTCGGAATGTCGAATCGCTCGACATAGCCGCCGCGAGCGAGGATCGACATCGCACTGCCCACTGACATCGAGTTTTTCACATCCGCGCCCTGGGCGATCTCATCCAACGTGCGGTGGACTTCGAAATCTTTGTCCGCCTCGTTGAGCAAATACTGATAGATCGAGCGGACGATGGCGGCAGTCGGGTTTGCGCCCTCGATGAAAAACTCCTGAGTGCGGGTGTCGGCGTAGTTGAAGAGCAACTCGCACACCGCCGTTTCGCCATCGCGGCCGGCGCGGCCTGCTTCCTGATAGTAAGCTTCCACGCTGCCGGGCACCTCGTAATGGATCACGAATCTCACGTCCGAGCGGTCGATGCCCATGCCGAACGCGTTGGTGGCCACGGCGACGTCGGCCTTGCGGTGGATGAAAATTTCCTGCGCGCGTTCGCG
>JAYVEJ010000804.1:0-7034 GCA_043748885.1 Luteolibacter sp.
TCCCAACACCCGGCTGCTGCTGGCGAAGGACGATCCGAAGGAATATCTGGAGGTGCTGGAAACGCTGGCGATGGATGCGCTGTGCAGCGGGAAGGACGACGAACTGGTGAACGTGACCTACGGGATCCTGAACTCGAACGTGCCAGCCTTGGGAATCTTGGTGGCACGCGGGATGATCCCGGTGCTACCGCCGAAAGCGGCGCTACCCTTGCTCGATAAAATTCTCGCGACCCGCATCCGGCTGGAGCTGTCAGACGACGAACCTTACGGCGACATCCTGGAGATGATTCTCGCGCGGCGAAGTAAGGCAACCAGCAGGAAGGGGGCGGAGGCTCTCCAGCTCGCGAATCAGAAGCTGGAAGCCAAGGCAGGCGAGGTGCGGAAGATGAAGCAGTCCCTCGACGAGCTGAAGCATGAGATCGCACGCAGGGAGAAACATGCCATTCCACGGGCGGCGGATGTCAGGGAAGCCGCCCCAGCGGATGAAAAGTCGCTTCAGGAATTGCGAGCGAAGGTGAGATTCCTCAAAGACTCTCTGAAAGAGCGTCATGATGAGCGGGCGATCCTCCGCCGTGATTTGGAAAAGACGCTGACCGATCTGGAAGCGCTCCGCGACCAACAGGCGCGGAATGAGCCGCACCCGGAACCGGCGAGTGCCAGCGATCCCGAAGACTCGCTGTTCCTGGCGGGCGTGATGGAGGGCAACCAGCCGGTGAGGGTGATCGAGTTTCCGAAGAAATTTCACCGGACCTTGGAGGGATTCCCAAAGCAGGTCGGCAAGGGCGCGATGATTTTGCTCGGCAGGCTGGCGGCGGGCGAGCCAGCCGCATTCACGGGCATCGTGCGGTTGAAGGAGAGTCTGGATACGTTGCGCGCCCGCATCGGCATCGATCACCGCCTGCTATTCCGGCTTCTGCCTGATAGCGTCCTGGTGGTGGACCTGATCAACCGCAAGGATCTGGAAAGCCGGATCAAGCAGTTGTGAGGAAGACTCGGGCAGTAAAGTGGATGGCGCGTCTCGCGCCAGACCGTTGCTGGAGGCGTCACGCCCAGTACTGGCGGGCTAGGTTATCGATTAAGAGAACTCAACCGCAGATGGACAGGATTCACGCAGATAAATTGGATGAAGATGCAGTCTTTATCTGTGTTCTTCATCTGCCTGCATCTGTGTTCATCTGCGGTTTAAATTCTTAAACTGACAGGATTGGGCGTCCCGCCTCTCGTATCTCCTGCCCGGGCGGGACGCCCGGACAACGGTCTGGAGCGAGACGCTCCAGCTACGTTTCAACAAATCCTGATGCGCGGCATTATCACCAGCGACGCAAGGCTCAGCTAAACGGGTCTCACTTTCCCATGCGTTTCCCCTACCCTCGCGGCGCGTATTTGGCGAGGAGTTCCTCGGCTTTGGCGGGGGCGACGGCTTCGTGGAAATCGTCGTTCACGAGGCAGACTGGAGCACTGCCGCAGGAGGCGAGGCACTCGGCGAACTCGACGGAGAATTTCCCGCACGGCGAGACGGAGATCGGGTGGTGGTGCGAGTCGCTGGCGGAGCGGTCGATGGCTGTTAGCTCGCAGAGCCGTTCCATCAATTCGTAGCTGCCGCCCATCGCGCAGGAGAGGGTGCGGCAGACGCGGATGTGAAATTTTCCCGGCGCGGCCTGGCGGAATCCGGGATAGAAGGTGACGACTTCAAGCACCTTGATCGGCTCGATGGAGAGCTTGCTAGCGACCCAGTCGATGGCCGGCGCGGAGATGAAGCCGAACTGGTGCTGGACGATGTGGAGCAGCGGCAAGACGGCGGCGCGCTTGCTTTCCGGGTAGTGGGAGATGCGCCCGTCTGCCTCGGCTTCAAGCTCGGGTGTGACCGCGAAGGGCGGATAGAATTTGCTGCCTGGGGTCTGGTGGGAGGCGACGGATTCTTCGAGCGTGGAATGGGACATGGGAGATTTGGTGAAGATTTTTTAGCCGCAAAAAGGCGCAAGAAGTGCGCAAAAAAAATTAAGACTGAGAATCGAGCGCGATGGAGAGAGCGTATTTTTTGCTGCCTGGGGTCTCGTGAGAGGCTACGGATTCTTCGAGCGTGGAATGGGACATGGGAGATTTGGTGAAGATTTTTTAGCCGCAAAAAGGCGCAAGAAGGGCGCAAAAAATTAAGACTCGGAGTCGAGGTCTTGAGATAGGGCGTATTTTTTGATTTGAAGGACCGGGGAACCAAAATTGATGAGGAGACCGTGCTCCTTGCGTGAGGCGCGGAGGTAGCCTAAGAGCTGGGAGATGTGTTCGTTGAGGATCGTTTTCACGGCTTTCAGCTCAATGACGAGTTCGCCGACGACAAGCATATCAAGATCGAGATCCCCGAGCACCGTTCCATCATCATCGAAGACCGACAAGGATGGCTGTTGCGCAAACTCGATCCCCTTGCGACGGAGGCGATTGGCTAGGCCGTTTTCATAAATCTTCTCCTTGTGGCCATGACGCAGGAATTTATGAAGGGCAAAGGAACATTCCCTCACCTCGTCACAAACTTGGAATATATAATCTTTTTGCGCCATCTTTTCGCCTTTTTGCGGCTAAGACTCTTCACCTATCACACTCACCCATCACGAAATCGAGCGAGCCGAGGATGGCCGGGATGTCCGACACCATGTGGCCGGGCAGGAGCTTGGAAGTGATGGATAGATTGCAGAACGAGGGGCTGCGGATTTTCAGGCGATACGGCACGCCGCCACCTTTGGAATGGATGTAGAAACCGAGTTCGCCCTTGGGGTTTTCCGCCGCGAAATAGACTTCGCCGGCTGGGGCGTTGATGCCTTGGGTGGAGATGATGAAATGGTGGATGAGTTCTTCCATCGACATCGCGACCTTCTCCTTGTCGGGCAGGATGCTTTTAGAATCCGCTAGATTCACGGGGCCGTCGGGCATGGTGTCGAGCACTTGGCGGCAAATGAGGATGGACTGGCGCATTTCCTCCATCCGGATCTGATAGCGGGAGTAGCAGTCGCCTTCATCGGCGATGGGCACGTCGAACTGATATTTCTCATAGCCGAGGTAAGGGCTGTCTTTGCGCAAATCGCGGGCGACGCCAGAAGCGCGGAGATTCGGGCCGGTCATCCCAAAGGCGATGGCGGACTCGCGGCTGATCACGCCGACATCGACCATGCGGTCGATGAAAATCTTGTTCTTATCCAGCAGCTTGCCGATCTCGCCGATGGTGACGAGGCACTCGTCGAGGAAGGTGCGGACGGCGGCTTCGAAGCCGGGCGGCATGTCGCGGAGCTGGCCCCCGACGCGGGTGTAGGAGGTGGTGAAACGCGCGCCTGTTAGCTGTTCGCACAGGTTGTAAACTTTTTCCCGCTCGGTGAAGGTGTAGAGGAAAACCGTCATCGCGCCGACGTCCATGGCGCACACTCCCACGCCTAACATGTGTGATGAAATCCGCGCCAGCTCGCAGCACAAGACCCGCAAGGCTTGGCCGCGCGGTGGCAAGGTCCAGCCCATCAATTTCTCGACGGCACACGCATAGGCGACGTTGTTAGCGAGCGGTGCCAAGTAGTCCAAGCGGTCCGTGTAGGGCACGAACTGGTTGTAGTGCATGTTTTCCGCAATCTTTTCATCGCCGCGGTGGAGGAAGCCTATGTCGGGGTCGGCGGACTCGATCACCTCGCCGTTGAGTTCGAGGATGAGGCGCAGCACGCCGTGAGTCGCCGGATGGGATGGGCCCATGTTGAGGACCATCCGCTCGCCGACGAGGTCATCCGTTTCCGAATGATAGTGGTCGGCTGCGCGGGCGGCGCGGGCGTTTGCGTCGGGGGCCTCGATTTCTTGGGTAGTGGTGCTCATGCCTGATTTGCCGCCGACAGAAACGCCCAAACCGGCCAATTTCGCAAGGGCTTTGTGAAAATTTTCACAAGCTCCCGCGACCGTAGCGATCGCGGAATTGACGGAGCAAATTCTCGACCCGGTCGGTGTCTGCAACCGTCGGTGGTGACGGGACAGCGGGCGGCTCCACCGGCAAGGTGAATGCCGGTGCCGACTCGGTCGGGGCGGGTTCGCTGGCGTATGACGACGAGGCAAATTCCTGATACGCGCCAGTGTCTGGAGGCTCGACCGGCGGTGTCCGTGCCCAGCCTGCGGGAGTAAACGCAGCCGGCGGCATTTCCTCGGCGATCACCGGGGCGGCGTTGATTTGAAAAGGTGACTCCGACTCGGTTAGTTCGGCGGGCGGCGAGACGGGTGTCTCAGTCGCAGCGAAGATCGGCGCGGATTGCTGCCAGTCGGGGGACGCAAACGAAGTCACCGGCGGCTCCATCGTGAAAGCCTCGGCGGCGGAGTGAAATGGCGATGCCACCGGTGGGTAAAATGGCGCAGCCGGGGTCGGCGCGAATTCCGGTGCCGGCCATGCAGGTGCCAAGTCTTCCACCGGCTTTGCGACCTCGGGAATGTAGGCGAACGCCGACATATCGACCTCAGGCGTCGGCTCTAAAACCGGCGCGACGAGCGGTGCCAGCTTTGCAGGCTCCGGCATGACCAACGGCGGCGGCGTTGTGACACGGGAAACTGGCGGCTCCACCGCAGCAGGCACGGAATCCATCGCCGTCGCTTTGAGCCAGGCCATTCCCGCCGCCCGGATCAGCCCGCGAGCGTGGGTGCCCGCCGTGCCGATATCAATTTGTTCAAGCACCCGGCCACCAAGTCCAGGGACGCGGGAGTCGAGAAGCGCGGCCATTTCCACCTCGGTTAGAGGCTCCAGTTCCACCACCACTTCCGACAATCGGTCTGCTAGACCGCCGCTCAGGCGGGGCAGAAACGCGCTCTGCCAGATGTCCTGATTGAGCGAGAGAATCACATCGAGCCGCTCCACCGCTTGGCGCAGCGCACCGAGGAATGCCGCCAGCTTGAGCGCGGCACTATCGTCGGTGGAAAATCCTTCGAGGTCATCGGCCACCAGCACCACTCGCATCAGCAAGGTGAGCAAGCCGAGCAGCGCCACCAGCCGCTCCATCGCTTCTCCGCTCGCGCCGTGGACGCTCTCCGCCAGCGTTCTAACCCGACTCGAATTGTCCAGTGGCGCAGCCGCGAAGCGGAACAACGCCTCCACCCAAAACGCGACGTCGCTCACTGGCAGATCTGCGCGTTGGGCGAGTTCTAGGCTGAGCCGCTGGCCGAGCACTTCGAAGTTCTCGCGCGCCCAGTGCGCGGTGGCTGCATTTGGATGATGAAAATCGAAGGTCTCGATCGGGCGTGCACGCAGGGCCGTTAGAGCGCCTTCCCGGTCCTGGCAAGGCACCTCGCCCGAGGCGACCAGCGGCTGCAAGGCGGAGGCAAACAAACGCCGCGCCACCAAATCCAAAACCGTTAGCCCGCCCGATGCAGGCAACTGCCGGACGAGACGCCGCAGCGTGTCATCCGTCACCGATCCCGCATCGATCCGGCAGCCGAACGAGGCATGCAGCGGAATAAACTCATACGCCGCCCCTAACTGATGCTGGATCCGCGACAGCAAGTGAGTTTTCCCGTGCCCGGCACGCGGCGCACGGAGCATGATGCAGCGCCCTGTTTTCTCCAGCGGCACCGACAGAATCTGGGAAAGCACCTCATACGCGTGGCGGTTCACGGACTCTGCGTGGGCGGCAGGAATGCGACCGAGAGTCTCGAAAAGTAGTTGGAACGGGTGATCGCTGGCCATCGGGGAGTTCATTAGAATCGGTCGCAGACTGGAGCTTGTTTCCGCCTTTCACAAGACCGGAGGGAAGAAAATCCACCGCGCGGATCCATGCGGCGGCGAGGAAAGTCTTTGGCATTTCCCAAGCGCTCTGCTTGTTTCAAGCCATGAACTGCTATCTGGTCATGACTGTATTGGGCAACGACCGGCCCGGACTTGTGAGGGCGCTCGCGGACACCGTCACTCGTCATGGCGGCAACTGGCTGGAAAGCCGAATGGCCCGGCTCGCCGGACAATTCGCCGGCATCGCCCGCATCGAGTGCCCGGCGGAAACGGTGGATGCGCTGATCGCGGAACTGCAATCCCCAGACCATTCCGGTCTCACGGTGCTGGCGGTGCGCGAGGAAATGGCGGCTGCCGTCGCCCGCCGCACACTCGTCGTGGACGTCGTCGGCAATGACCGCCCGGGCATCGTTCGCGAGCTTTCCGCTGCCGTCGCCAAGGCTGGCGGAAACATCGAGGAACTCACCACCGGCCTCGAAAGTGCGCCGATGAGCGGTCAGCCGATGTTCCGCGCCCATGGCGTCGTTTCCATCCCCGAGGACACGGAAACCCAAGTCCTCACCACCGCCATCGAATGCCTCGGCGGCGATCTCACCGTGGACATCTCGGTCTAACGGCCATGCTCCGCCCGCGCATTTCCATCAACCTAGCGATCTCGGCGGATGGCAAAATTTCCTCCACCCCACCCCGCCCGTCGGGCTGGACCTCATCCGCGGATCACGCCCGGCTGCTAGAGTTGCGAGGAAATGCCGATGCCATCCTAGTCGGACGCGGCACTCTGGAGTCCGACCAGATGACTCTAACCGTGCCCGGAAAATTAGCGCAACCGCTGCGCTGCATCGTCTCACGGAGCGGGGAAATCGAGTCAAGTCATCCTGTTTTCCACCGACCCGGCGGCGAGATCCATCTGCTAGTGACCGGCGAATTCTCGGGAGTCGTGAACCCAAAAGTCACCCTCCACCAGCAGACGTTGATGGAATTCATCGCTGAACTCGCCTCGAAATTTCACGTCCAAACGCTGCATTGCGAAGGTGGCGGGCAGTTGATCCGGGCCTTGGCAGAGCTGGATGTGATCGACGAAGTTCATCTAACGCTCGCCGGCCACACGCTCTTCGGCGGCCTACATGCCAGCACCGCCACCGGCATTTCCGCCGACTACTTGCCGCAGTCATTAGCCTTCGAGCTCACCCACTTTGAGCCGCAGGCTGGGGAATGTTTCCTCAGCTACACCCGCCGCCGTTAGAAATCACGGCAGGCTTGGTTCAATGCTCCTTCGCCTCGCCGTGAGCCGCCGGAGTTTCCTCATGCG
>JAYVEJ010000805.1:0-7017 GCA_043748885.1 Luteolibacter sp.
TAACGTCATCACGCTGGACAACACCGGCGTGACCGACGCGGCGGGCAACACCGGCACCGGCACTACCGACTCAAACAACTACGCCGTCACCAGCCTGTCGATTTCCATCGCGGCCAACGCGGCCAGCAGCGCAGAAGGCACCGGCGCAGGGACCACCGCATTTACCTTCACCGTCTCACGCACCGGCAGCACTGCGGGAGCCGTCACGATGAACTACGCAGTCACCGGCGCTGCCAACGCAGCCGACTTCGGCGGCACGCTGCCGTCCGGCGTGTTCACCATCCCGGACACTCAGGCGAGCGCCGTTCTAACGATCAATGTTAGCAAGGACACGACCGTCGAGCCTGACGAACTTTTCACCGTCACTCTCAGCAGCGCGAGCGGCGGCTACACGATCAGCAATGCCACCGCTTCCTCCACCATCACCAATGATGATTTCGCGGCCGACCTTGCGATCACCGTCACCGACGGCGTGACGACCGCGACGCCGGGTGGTTCGGTAACCTACACCATCACCGCCAGCAATGCCGGCCCGCACCCAGCTCCGACCGCGACCCTAGCCGACACCTTCCCCGCAGCACTAACCGCGACTTGGACTGCCGTCGGCGCAGGCGGTGCCACCGCTCCCGCAGCCGGTTCGGGAAATATCAATGCTTCGGTTAGTTTGCCGGTGGGAGGCTCCGTGACTTTCACCGTTAGCGCGACGATTTCGCCCGCAGCGACTGGCACTCTCAGCAACACCGCGACGATCAGCTCGTCCGTCACCGATCCGGTTGCCGGAAATAACAGCGCGACGGATAACGACACGCTCACTCCGCAGGCCAACCTCGCCATCACCAAGACCGATGGCGTGACGACCGCCACTCCAGGCGGCTCGGTGACCTACACGATTGTCGCTTCCAATGCCGGACCCAGCAATGTCACCGGTGCCACGGTGGCCGATACTCTCCCAGCCTCCATCGTCGGTGCGACCTGGACCGGCGCGGGTGCCGGTGGTGCCACCGGTCCTGCGAGTGGTTCGGGAAACATCAATGCCAGCACCGTGAATCTACCTGCCGGTGGTTCCTTCACCTTCACCGTCACCGCGCCCACTTCATCAGCCGCGACCGGCACCTTGTCTAACACCGCGACCGTCACCGCACCCGGCGGCGTCACCGATCCGACTCCCGGTAATAACAGCGCGACGGATACCGACACGCTCACCCCGTCCTCCGATCTAGCGATCACCGTCACCGACAGCCCCGATCCGGTAATCGCTGGCAACAACCTCAGCTACACCGTCAACGTAACTAACAACGGCCCGAGCGCCGCCACGACAGTCTCGCTAAACGACACGCTGCCAGCCGGGACGACTTTCGTTTCGCTGACCTCGCCCTCGGGTTGGTCAAATACGACCCCGGCCATCGGTGCGAACGGTCAGGTGAGTTCGTCCATCGCCAGCCTCGCGCCCGGCAGTGCCAGCTTCACTCTAGTGGTCAAAGTCGGCGGCTCGGTCGCATCCGGCACGGTCGTGAGCAACACGGCCACGATTGGTTCCGCTACGACTGACTCGACTCCAGGAAACAATTCCAGCACCACCACCACAACGGTTAGTTTCCAAGCCGATCTCGCCATCACCAAGACCGATGGCGTGACGAGCGCCACGCCCGGCAGCTCGGTGACCTACACCATCACTGCGACCAATGCCGGTCCGAGCACGGTCACCGGTGCCACCGTGGCCGACACCTTACCTGCATCCATCATCGGTGCGACCTGGACCGGCGCGGGCGCTGGTGGCGGCAGCGGACCCGCAAGTGGTTCCGGCAATATCAATGCCAACTCGGTCAATCTACCCGCCGGTGGTTCTTTCACCTTCACCGTCTCCGCGCCCATTTCACCCACCGCGACCGGCACCTTGTCTAACACCGCGAGCATCAGTTCCGCCGTCCCTGACCCGACTCCCGGCAACAACAGCGCGACGGATAGCGACACGCTCACCGCCTCGGCCGATGTGGCGGTCTCTCTAACTGACAGCCCCGATCCGGTGATCGCTGGCAACCATCTCACCTACAGCATCACGGTGACGAACAACGGCCCAAGTGCCGCCGCATCGGTTGCGCTAAGCGACACGCTGCCCGCTGGCACCACCTTTGTTTCACTCACATCACCTGCCGGTTGGACAAACACCACCCCGGCGGTGGGCGGCACCGGCCTGGTGAGTTCGACTAATACCATCCTCGCGCCGGGCCCTGCGGCCTTCACCTTGGTGGTAAAAGTCGGCAACGCAGTCGCCCAAGGCACGATCTTGAGCGACACCGCCAGCGTCAGCGCGGTCACCACCGACCCGACGCCTGGCAACAATTCCAGCACCACCTCCACCACGGTCAACGCGCAAGCCGATCTAGCCGTTACCAAAACCGACGGTGTGACGACCGCTGTTCCTGGAACGAGCGTGACCTACACCATCACCGCGTCTAACGCGGGACCGAGTGATGTCATCGGAGCCACCCTAGCAGACACACTTCCCGCAAGCATTTCAGGAGCGACCTGGACCGCCGTTGGCGCAGGCGGCGGCACAGCCACCGTAGCCGGTGCGGGCAATATCAATGACACCGTCAACCTTCCTGCCGGTGGCTCCGTTACCTACACCGTCACCGCACCGGTCTCAGCCTCGGCGACCGGGACCTTGAGCAATACCGCGACGATCAGTTCCGCCGTCACCGATCCGACTCCTGGAAACAACAGTGCCACCGACACCGACACGCTCACCCCGCAGGCCGACCTCGCGGTGACTATCACCGACAGTCCAGACCCGGTGAATGCCGGAGGAAATCTAACTTACACGATCACTCTGAGCCACAACGGCCCGAGCACCTCGGTATCGCCGACGCTTAGCCTGCCGCTGCCAGCCAGCACCACCTTTGTCTCGGCCACCGCGCCCGGCCCGTGGACCACCACAGCACCTGCGCCCGGCGGCACCGGCACCGTTGGTTTCTCCACCGCGTCGCTCGTCTCTGGGGGGACGGCCACTTTCACTGTGGTCGCCAAGATCGATCTAACGGTCGTCAACAACTCGACCCTGACCGCCACCGCCACGACTTCGTCAGCCACCACCGATCCAACTCCCGGCAACAACAGCGCCACCACCACCACGCTCGCGAAAAGCGGCGCAGATTTGCAAATCGCCTTGGCCGATAGTCCAGACCCAGTCATCGCCGGAACCAACCTGACCTACACTCTCCAGATTGCTAACAACGGACCGCTGGATGCCGACAATGTATCCATCACCGACACGCTGCCAGCCGGAACCACCTTCGTTTCGCTGAGTGCTCCGCTCGGCTGGACGGCAACGACTCCGGCAGTCGGCACCACAGGCTTGGTTACGATCAGCAAACCGCTCTTCGCCAATAGCGGCAGCGGCACCTTTACCTTGGTGGTGAAGGTCGGATCGGCAGAGGCTAACGGAACGATCCTCAGCGACACCGCCGCCGTTTCCTCGACCACCCTCGACATCATACCCGCCAATAACACCGCCACCACCACCTCCACGGTTAGCACCCAATCCGATCTGGCGCTCCAAATCACGGGTACGCCAACCACCGCGCCAAAGGGTTCCAATGTCACTTATGTGATGACCCTGACCAACAACGGCCCGAGCGACGCCAGCGCACCTAACATTTCACTGCCGCTTCCGTCGCTGATGACCTTCGTTTCCAGCATCGCGCCAAACGGATGGTCCGCCACGGCCCCAGCCGTCGGCTCCAATGGCGGCGTAAGTTTCTCGAAGAGCACGCTGGCCTCCGGCGCGACGGCGAGTTTCACCGTGATTGCCAAGGTGAATGCGAATACTCCCAACGGCTCCATTCTAACCGCCGTCGCCACGACCACTTCCTCCACGCCTGATCCGGCACCGGCTGACAACAGCGCCACCACCACCTCCGCGGTCGGCACCGTCACTGCTACTGCGGTCCAGCCCATCACCACCGGCATCGGTGTCACCACCCAGACCGGCTTGTTCGATGTGAACGTCAAGGTCACTAACACCACGCCGCTGCCGATCAATGGCTTCCGCCTGCGGGTGAATTTCGACGCTTACAAGGTGGCTTATCCGAGCTTGCGCCTTGAGAATGCGACGAGCACTTCCAAGAAGACCAATGTTTACATCGACTACCCGACTGCCATGGCGGTGGGCGCGACGGTCACCGTGAAATTGTCGTTCTACACCAGCACGCGCACTTTCCCGTCGCCTTTCACACCGGCTCTAACGGTGGATCTACTCGCGACCTCGCAAGCCGCACCGCTCATCAGCGGTGGCGTGCAACCCAGCGTCGCCAAGCTGCCGGACCAGAACATCCAACTCGCGTTCCCGACGATCGCTGGGCGCTGGTATCGCGTCCGCTACAGTGCGGATTTGGTGACATGGACGGATTGCCAAGTGCCCGTCCAAGCCGTCTCTACCACCACACTCTGGCAGGACAGTGGGCCACCTTACACGGTCACTGCGCCGGCCGTCACGCCGAGCCGCTTCTACCTCGTCAACGAAATCGCCGCTCCCTGAGTTCGCCCGGCCTCGAATCTAACTTCCTTGAAATCATGAACGCCCGCTTTTCCCTGTTGATCCTCTCCGTGCTGACTGCCCCCGCCTGTCCGGCTCGTGCCGGAGAACCGGACGCCGCCGCGCCGATCTCGATGGCCTCCGCGCCGTCGCGCTGGCGCTTCGGTGCCGGTTACGCGCCGCTCATCGGTTTAAAAACCGAGTTCACCGGGCTGGGTAAGTTCAACAGCCCCTTCACGCCGCAACCTGTCGGCGGCGGCGCGAATTACGATTACGACGACGGTTTCGTCCACCTCGATTCCTCCAACAACCTCGGTGGCAAGACCTGGAACTGGGGCCATAACAGCGACACCCAAGTAAACGGCGGTTCGATAGATTTCTCCATCACCAACAGCGTCGCCAACGCCCGCACCGACGAAGACTCCAGCGCCAAAGGCGGGGTGGAACTCTACACTTACTACGACATGGGAGCCGTTGCCATTCCCGGCCTCCGCGAACGCGGCGCGACCTGGGGATTCCGTGGCGGGCTTCACTACGCCCACATCAATGTTGATAGCAACAACACGATTTCCTCGGACCTCTCAACTCTAACTGACCGGTTCAATTTGGATGGAGTCATCCCGCCGCTCGCACCGTATGTCGGTTCATTCGGCGGACCGGGGCCGTTGCTAGGCGACTCACCGTCGCGGACCATCACCACCGGCGGCAAGGCTCTCGTCGCCGGCACGCGCCACTTGGATGTCGATCTAACGACGTTCAACTTCGGCACCTATCTCGAAGTGCCAGTGGCTCCCAAGTTCGACCTGCTGTTCGAGGCGGGCGTGAGCGCTGCAGTCGCCTCGGGTTCTTATGATTTCGAATCCTCCACCACCGCAACCGGCTTAGGCACGCAAGCGAGTTCCGGCAGCGATTCCGACACCAGCGTCCTAACCGGTTTCTATCTGGGCGTCGGAGCCACCTATCAGCTCAGCGATAAATGGTCGATCCAAGCCGCCGGCCGCTACCAATGCATGGAAGATTTTGAACTCGGTGCCAACGGCTCGAATGCCAGCTTGTCCTTCGATTCTGCATTCGTCCTCTCGCTAGGCGCTTTGTATTCGTTCTAAGAATGGGGATGCCGGGTTTTCACGCGGCCTTTGCCCACCACTTTCAGTGACGGTCGGTGGCCAGAACGCCCGCCGTCTCTAGTCTGGACAGGGGGGAAGCGGTGACTAGGGTGTGGCGACTTCATGCGAATCTCGGACCGCTATATTGGAAAACAGGTGCTGTCAGGCACGCTGTATGCGGTGCTGGTGTTAGGGCTGGTGTTGGTGCTTGGGAATCTTTTTAAACAAATCCAGCCGCTGCTGGTGGACCAGAAGGCACCGTTGGAATTGGTGATGCGGTTAGTGATCAATGTGCTGCCGCTGTCGCTGATGTACACCATCCCGTGGGGTTTTCTATCAGCGGTGTTGTTGGTTTTCGGGCGGCTGTCGTCGCACCATGAGATCACCAGTTTCCGGGTGGCGGGCTTGAGTTTGGTGCGGCTGGCGGTACCGGTGTTTGTCATCGGCGCGGCGCTGTCGCTGCTCAGTCTGTGGCTCAACGTGACCGTGGTGCCGCATTCACGGGCGTCGATCTGGCAGTTACTCTACGATCAGGCCAAGCGTGATCCCGACTCGTTGCTCAAGCCGGGCGTGGTCCAGTTAGACCTCAAGGGCGATGGCGAGGAAATCCAGAAATTGCTGATCGAGGGGAAAACCGGCGAGTGGGTGGAGGGCTTTCATTTTTACAGTTTGTCTCAGGAAAAAGACAAGGCGGGCGAGGTGACCTACGTCCACGCGGCGCGGGCGGCGCTGCTAACCGATCCCGAGCCGGGGAAAAGCCAGTTGCGGGTGAAACTCGAAGACGCGTATTTCGAGACCCGCAATAAACAGGGTGAAATCGAAATGATGGTCTTCGCCAAGCAGGCGGAACCGTTGGTGATCGACCTCAGCAACCCGAAGAAGCCGAAGGCAAACTCGATGTCTAACGAGCAGATCCGCCAGGAAATCGCCAACGATCCGACGATGGGCGAGGACAAGAAAGGCAAGATGGAGACGGAGATCATGACGCGCTATTCGTTCTCGCTGGCCTGCTTCGCATTCGCCTTCGTGGCGGTGCCGCTGGGCCTGCAATCCCGCCGCCGGGATACCTCTCGTGGGCTGGTTTATAGCTTGCTGATCGGCACCGGTTATTTCCTGATCTCGATGATGGCAGAGCAGTTCAAGCCACAGTCGCTGGCGCTGCTGATGCTGTGGGTGCCTAACGTGGCCTGCGTGGTGTTAGGCGTGTTTCTCTTCTGGCGGGCGCGTTTCAAGTAGTCTCAGATGGCTCAATGAAATTTTCCCGCACGCTTCGCAAAACCCCCGGCAATGTCCGGGATTTCTTTGCGGCGGAGCGGGTGCAGATCGCCCCGTTTACCCGCGACCTGAAGCGCTACAGTTTCCTAAAACTGCGGCATG
>JAYVEJ010000806.1:0-2645 GCA_043748885.1 Luteolibacter sp.
GTGAACCACCTCTGGGACGATGCGAAAGCCGCCGGTCTCAATGCCGTCGATAAACTCGCCTATCGCTCAAACCTGCTCGGCAGCGATCAGCGCATCACGAACACTGGCGGCGGCAATACCTCGTCCAAGGCGTTAGAGACTGATCCGCTCAGCGGCCAGCCCGTCGAAGTGATGTGGGTAAAAGGCTCCGGCGGCGACCTCCGCACCAGCACTCGCGAGAATTTCTCCTCACTCTATCAGCAGAAGTTGCTCGATCTCCAGAACCTCTACGCAGCCCGCGAAGACAAAGGTCTCAAGTCATCCGCCGAGGATGAAATGGTGGGCATGTACACCCACGCCACCTTCAATCTGAACCCGCGCGCGTCCTCCATCGACACGCCGCTGCACAGCTTTATCCCGGCGAAATTCGTCGATCACATGCACCCGAATGCGATCATCGCCATCGCCGCTTCGCAAAACTGTGAGAAGCTAACAAAAGAAATTTTCGGCGGCGAGATGGCTTATGTGCCGTGGATGCGCCCCGGCTTCGAGTTGGGCCTGGCGATGCAGGAAGTCGTGAAAAACGACCCGAGCGTGAAGTCGATCATGATGGGCCAGCACGGTTTCATTGCCTGGGATGATGAGGAAAAATCTTGTTATACTTATACCCTCGATTGCATTGAAAAAGCCTCTGCTTACATCGAAGAAAAGTATTTAGCAAAAGGTGGTGATGCCACGGCCTTCGGTGGTGCGAAATATCAAACTCTAACTCCCGAACAACGCCGTGAAACATTGGTTGCCATCCTGCCGTGGTTGCGCGGTCAAGTCTCCCAACAGAAGCGTTTCATCGGCACCGTGCAGAACGACGAGAAGATCCTGCGCTTTGTAAACTCGCACGACGCCGCCCGTCTCGCCGAGCTTGGCACGAGCTGCCCGGACCATTTCCTGCGCACCAAAATCAAGCCGCTCTACGTCGAGTGGAACCCGCAGACCGAAGATGCCGCCGCTTTAAAGTACAAACTCGCCGCCGGTCTCGAAGGCTATCGCGAGGACTACGCCGAGTATTATGCGCTGTGCAAACATGACAACTCGCCCGCCATGCGCGATGCGAACCCGACCGTCGTGCTCATCCCCGGCATCGGCATGATCGCTTGGGGCAAGGACAAGTCCGAGAGCCGCGTCACCGCAGAATTCTATAACTGTGCAGTCGAAGTGATGCGTGGCGCGGAAGCCATCGATACCTATATCTCCCTTCCCCAACAGGAAGCGTTCGACATTGAGTATTGGCTGCTAGAAGAAGCCAAGCTCAAGCGGATGCCTGCGGAAAAGGAACTTGCCCGCCAAACGATCATCGTCATCGGTGCCGGTTCTGGCATCGGTAAAGAAACCGCCCATCGCCTCGTCAGAGAAGGTGCGCACATCGTCTGCGTGGATCTCAACGCGGACGCCGCAAGTGCCACGGCCAAGGAAATCACTGACAAGTATGGCATCGGCATCGGCGTGGCTGGCACCGGCCTATCCGACTGCGGCCCGGCCATCGGTCTTGCGGCTAACATCACCGACCGTGCCTCAATCCGTCGCATGCTCGACGATGTCGCCATCGCCTACGGTGGCTTCGACTCCATCGCCGTCACCGCCGGCATCTTTGTCCCGAGCGATACCAGCGGCCACATCCCTGATGACAAATGGGCACTCACTTTCGGCATCAACGTCACCGGCAGCTACTTCGTCGCGGACGAGGCGTTCAAAACTTGGAAGGAGCAAGGCCTCAAGGGCAACCTCGTTCTAACGACCTCGGCCAACGCCGCCGTCGCGAAAAAAGGCTCGCTTGCCTATGACACGTCCAAGGCCGCCGCGAACCACCTGGTCCGGGAACTCGCTATCGAGCTTGCGCCGCTCGTCCGCGTCAACGGCGTCGCTCCCGCCACCGTGGTCCAAGGTTCCGCGATGTTTCCCCGCGACCGCGTCATTGGCTCGCTTGCCAAGTATAGCATCCCCTACGCGGACGATGAGGCGACCGAATCGCTGGTGACCAAGCTCGCGCAGTTCTACGCCGACCGGACGCTCACAAAAGCGCCGATCACTCCCGCCGACCAAGCGGAAGCGTATTTTCTGCTAGTGACTCAACGCCTCAGCAAGACCACCGGCCAAATCATCACCGTGGACGGCGGCCTGCACGAAGCGTTCTTGCGCTAACAGTAATCCGGAGTAAGCGAAGCGTTGCTGGCACCCGTGGCAGCTCTGGCTCTGCCGGATGGGGGTGCGGAGTTCTTCGCGTGAAAGTGAAGATAAAGAGTTCCGCGCCACATGGTGCAGAGTGGGCTTCTCTACATCATTCTCACCTCCGCCGAACGGAATGGAGTTGGCCGGTTAGACTGCCTCAATCGGCGGTGGGATCATCTGCGGTCTAGATTTCTATAGAAAAATGGGGAAATCTAGAATTCTCTCGATGTGAGCCGGCCCCCCACCGACTGGTATTTCCGATTTGATAGGTCAAATAACATATGCTCGTTCACCATTGATTACTCATTCTTCCGACCCATTCGGTTTACAAAGTTATAAAATGCCACCATGCGAGCGGCAACCGCCCACCGGGTCGGATAAAGGCAGAGAGTAACTTGCATTGCGTAAGGCCATCGGGACTTCGTATTGTCATCCCGGCAAGA
>JAYVEJ010000807.1:0-2644 GCA_043748885.1 Luteolibacter sp.
ATCTCCCAGAACGGCTCAAGGAAGTGCAAACACTCATGGCCAAGGGCGACGAACGCGCGGCGAAGATATACGAAACGATCGGCGTCTATCTCGGCTACACCATTCCTCACTACACGGATTTCTATGATTACTCCCATTTGCTAATCCTCGGTCGTGTCACCACCGGCCATGGTGGCGACATTGTTCTATCAAAAGCCCGCGAAGTGCTAGAGCAGGAATTTCCCGAAACCGCCCGCGCGGTGGCCATGCATGTCCCCGACGAGAAAACCCGCCGCGTCGGCCAAGCGGTCGCGGCCGCAAGTTTGCCCAAATTTAAATCATAATTCCATGAAGCTGCATCAACCCACCGCGGAAATCTATATTCCCGATGACAATCCAATCACTGCCGCACTCGCCCGTGTCACTCGTCTCGGAATCGGTGCCCATCAGGATGATCTCGAGTTTATGGCATTCCACGGCATCTTGTCCTGCTTCGCCCGTGACGACCAATGGTTCGGCGGCGTGACTTGCACCAACGGCGCGGGCAGTTCGCGCAGCGGTCCTTATGCAACCTTCTCCGATGCGCAAATGATGGCAATTCGTCGCCAAGAGCAAAACACTGCCGCCACCATCGGCGGCTATGCGACGATGATTCAACTCGACCACCCGAGCAGCGCCATCAAAAGCCCGACCGGGCATGAGTTGCAAAACGATCTGCTAGCCATTCTGACCGCGACTCGTCCCGAGGTTGTCTATACTCATAACCCGGCGGACAAACACGACACTCACATCGGGGTGACGGTCGCCGCGCTGTTAGCCATGCGCGAGCTGCCGCGCGACCAGAGGCCCAAGCAGGTCATCGGCTGCGAAGTCTGGCGCAACCTCGACTGGCTGCCCGATGAAGCTAAAGTCCTCATGGACGTGAGCGGACGCGACAATCTAGCCGCCGCCTTAAACGGTGTGTTTGATTCACAAATCGCCGGCGGAAAGCGCTATGATCTTGCCACTCTTGGTCGCCGCGCTGCAAATGCGACTTTCTTTAACTCGCACGCGACCGACGCCGCCACTCAACTCATTTTCGGCCTCGATCTCACGCCATTGGTGACGGATGAGTCGAAAGACATCGTTTCCTATGTCGGCGATCTCATCGACCAATTCAATGCCGATGTCCGCCAGAAACTTAACCAACGCCTTGGCCAGCGCTAATGGAAATCATCATCCAACCCACTCAACAAGCCGCGACTGATATCGCTGCTAGAATCATCGCCCGCTTGCTCCATGATAAGCCAAATGCGGTGCTCGGCCTCGCCACTGGCAGCACTCCATTGTCACTCTATCGCACGTTGATTGCGATGAACCTCGACTGGAGCCGCGTCACCACTTTCAACCTCGACGAATACATCGGCCTACCCCGCGACCATGCACAGTCCTACCACAGCTTTATGTGGGAAAATCTATTTAGACAGATCAACATCGCGGAAAAGAATATCCATATTCCCGATGGCAATGCACCAGACATCCCAAAGTTTTGCCGAGAATATGAGCAACAAATTCTCGCCGCCGGCGGGATCGACTTGCAAGTGCTCGGCATCGGCACCGACGGTCATATCGGTTTCAACGAACCCTCGTCATCCCTCGCCTCTCGCACCCGCATCAAGACCCTCACTCAACAAACGTGCAGAGATAACGCCCGCTTTTTCGGCAGCGAGGAAAGCGTGCCTCACCATGTCATCACCATGGGCATCGGCACGATTATGGAAGCTCGCGAAAACTTGTTGCTCGCCTTCGGCACTCACAAAGCGCGTGCTGTTGCCGAGGCGGTCGAAGGCCCGATCACTTCGCTCAGTCCGGCCTCGATCCTGCAAATGCATCCTGTGGTCAAAGTCATTCTCGACGAACCTGCAGCCGCCGATTTGAAACGCTCGGAATACTATCGCTGGGTTTACGCGAGCAAACCGGGCTGGCAAGCATTCTAAAAGAATCGTGTGAAAATTGCAAGCAAGAGGCACCAAGCACTGGCTCGACGTGCGCACCAGTTAGCTAGGGGATTTAGTTTGCGGCCCCTTCACCCGTGACAACCTTCGGACGGCGCGGGTGCGTAGCACGGCCTTGCGTCGGCCACAACCAATCCAGAGAATTATGATGGTAAATAGTAACTATAGATTTCGAATCCGCCACCTAATCACGCTAATTCCGGTGATGGTCTGCCTGCTGATATTCCATCAATCGGCTGCGGAAAATGAAGCAATCATCAAAGATTACGGAGTGAAGGAATATGTCCGTTTATCCAAGGATCTACCTCATTCCGAGTCTAACCCGTGGAAGTTGGTATGCACCATGCCCTACAACTGCCAATTCCAACCCTCCATCGAACTCGAAGCACCCGCTGGCCAGGAAATCCGCTACAATTCGTCCAATCCGTTGGTTCTCTTTCTCATTCCCACGGAAACCTTCAAGACTTCTGGAGGGGCACAAACCCATGAGGCGCAAAATTGGGTGAGTGGCGAAGGCGCGATCTATACGATTCCCGCCGGGGTCACGGTGAAGTCTGTGAAGTATCGGGAAACCGGATATAACACAAATTTCGTCGGTTCGTTCGAATGCAACGACAACGACTATAATATTCTTTGGAGAAAAGCAGCACGGACGGCCTACCTTTGCATGA
>JAYVEJ010000808.1:0-7004 GCA_043748885.1 Luteolibacter sp.
TCGGCACTGCGAGTGAATGAACCCCACTGGACGACGCTCATCTCGATGGTGCGGGTGCCCCAGAGGCCCATAATGTCCTTGGTCGGCGTGTAAATATCCACGGTGCCGGTGCCCAGAAGCGCGGAGCCGTAGTCATCGACGACGTAGAGATAAGGCAGACCTTTGATGCGGAAGGTGGTTCCCACCGGATAGAATGACCAATCGGCAGCGGCACTGCGGACGCGGTCATTGTAGCGGAGCACCGTGCCGGTGGCGTTCTTGTCGCCGTAAATCAGGTGGTCATCCTCGCTGCAGCAGTAAGCGGTCGTCCGCACGATGCGGGTGCGATCGGCAAAGGCATAAACCGGCATCGAGTGCTTGTCGCGAGGCTTGCCAGCGGCGGCCGCCACAGCAGTCGAGGAAGCGGGTGGCAGCGCGAAACTCTCCTTTTTAGCATAAATCCCCGAACCGGAACGGATCGAGGATTTAGAGATGACGTTGGGGCCAGAGCTTCCGCAACTGGTGAAAAGCGCCGCAACACATGCGAGCGAGGTGAGGGAAAGGATTCGATAAATCATGCAAAAGAGCCTTTTAAGTTTGATGGTGCGTGCAAAACAACGCGCGCTTCCCATAACTGGCATCACCGCCGACAGCAAACTGAAAAAGTCATTGTTAGGGGATTTAGAGAGTAGTTTCACTAAAAACCAATGCGTTACGTCGCATCCGACAAAATCTAATTTGTAACGATTTCCGTAGTTTGCAGAAGTTCTCGGCCATTTCACCGAGTCGCGGCGGGTAACCATGCTCTGGCTCCAGCACTCCGCTCGGTGGCGGCGCGGAAGAATCCTTGCAGGCCACGGCGGCTGTGAAGATCCGTCACCGCATCCACGGAGCGGCTCCACCGCCAGCGGAATCCCGCGTCGCGTAGCCGCAGCGGCTCGGCCCAGCGGCTTTTCAAAACCAGCTCAGTTTCGGTGCCCATCAGCCGTGCGCCGCTCTTCAACATCCAGCGCGTGGTCGGCAGGCCGAAGGGCATGCCAACGGCTTCGCGGAACGTTCGCATCCACTCGCGATTGGTCGGGAACTCCGGCGCGGTGACGTTGATCGTGCCGTCGAGAAACGGATCGGCGATCGCGAAATCCACCGCTCGCAGGAAATCTTCCATGTGGATCCAACTCAGCCGCTGGTTGCCGTTGCCCATCGTGCCGCCGAGGCCGCGGGCGGTGAGCTTGCGCAGCACATCGTAAACGGTCGCCTCTTCGTTGGCTAACACCATGCCGATCCGCAATGCCAGCTTGCGCGTTTCAGGCGGCACGGCGGCGTTGAAAAACGCATCTTCCCACGCTTGTGCCACCTCGCAGGAAAATCCTTCGCCCGGTTCGCCGAGCCAATCATTTTGCGGCTTGTCTTCCGCGTGGCGATACCACGTCGCCGTGCTCGCGTTAAACCAATTCTTCGGCGGCGTCTTGCAGCCATGGATCGCCTCGCCGATGACCCGCGTCGCGTCCACTCGGGAGGCGGTGATTTCCCGGCGGTTCTGTGGCGTGTAGCGGCAGTTCACGCTGCGGCCGGCCAAGTTGATCACGGCCTCGGCCCCTTCCAGCGCGAGTGCCCACGGCCCGAGTGTCTTGCCGTCCCATTCGAGGAACATCCCATCGCCACTCCAGCCCTCGCGGTTGCGGGCGATGGCGACCACCTCTTTGCCATTGCGGGCGAAGTGGCGGCAGAGGTAGCGGCCAAGAAATCCATTGGCTCCGAAAATCACGATGACAGGGTTCATAATATTTTTTTGTGGATTCCGAGATTTCAGGAAATTCTGAAAAACCGGGTGAAATTTTTTTAAAATCAGCCGAGCAATTTGGTCGCCAGTTGGACGGCGAATCCATACTTGAGCGTGGAGATACGATCGGACATTTTTGAAGCAAATCCGACGAAGTCCTCAAGCGCCCGCATTTGATCGTGGAAGGCTTTTCCTTCCGGCGTTTGGATCTCACTGCTTTCCTCGGCACACTTGCTGAGAATCGCCAGCGCAGGCTCGATTTCCCGGCGTTTCCGCTCGCGAGCGACGATTGTGAAAATCTGCCAGACGTCTTTCTCCGCCTCGAAAAACTCGCGCCGCTCGCCCTTTTTCACCACCGCTTTGATCAATCCCCAAGCGACCAGTTCCTTGAGATTCGAGTGCGCATTGCCGCGGCTGATTTCGAGGTCTTGCATCACTTCATCCGTCGTCATCGCTTGCGGTGCAGTCATCAGCAGCGCGTGAATCTGGGCCATCGTTCGGTTGATCCCCCACTGGGTGCCGAGCGCACCCCACTGCGCCACGAATTCGTCCCGTGCTTGTTTAAGCTTTTCCATGTCCGCGTCCACGGTTTTCAATAAATACTGAAAACTCGGAATTCGCAACCCAATTTATGGTGGCTTGGGAATTCTTGAGTGGTTCGTGCGCTGGGTCGCCATGATTTGAGAACGATGTAGGGTTGGGCGGGATCTTCGGCTCCCGCCCGGTTTTTTTTGTGGAGTGGAGCGGGGTTTCCATTTCAAAATCCAGCGAATGAAACCCCGCTTCTCTCCTCCGCACGGCGCGCAAAGCAAACAAGCGCGTGAAAATCGTCATGCCCCCGCGGTGGAAACGATCACGCCGTCGCTCGATGAGGACGACTTGCTGGCAATCGTCGCGCAGCACGCGGTGCCGTTCATTTTGATCCTCGATTGCGTGCAAGATCCTCACAATCTGGGGGCGATTCTGCGCACGGCGGATGCGGCGGGCGTCCATGCCGTGGTCGCGCCGAAGGACAAGGCGGTGGGGATCACCGAAACCGTGCGGCGGGTGTCGGTGGGTGCGGCGGATCATGTCCCGTTCGCGCAAGTGACCAACCTCGCGCGGACGATGGAAAAACTTAAAGCGGCGGGGCTGTGGCTGGTCGGCACCTCGGACCACGCGGCGTCCAAGTCGATTTACGAACTCGATCTCAAAGGGCCGCTCGCGCTGGTGTTAGGCGCTGAGGAAAAAGGCATGCGCCGCCTCACCGAGGAGAACTGTGATTTCCTCGCCCGCATCCCGATGGCCGGCAAAGTGGAATGCCTCAACGTCTCGGTGGCCACCGGGGTGTGTTTGTTCGAGGCGGTGCGGCAGCGCCGGGTGAGCCATGAATGAACCGGTCCGGATTCTATCCGATTTGCATCTCGGCCACAAAATTTCACGGATCGCGCAGGTCTCCGCGCTGCGGCCGTTGATCGCGGGCGCGGGCACCGTGATTTTCAATGGCGATACCTGGCAGGAGCTTGCGGGCAAGCTTTACGAGCGCTCGAAGGAAATGTTAGACGAGCTGCGAGCGATCTGCCGCGAGGAGGGCGCGGAGGCTATTTTTCTATCAGGCAACCACGATCCTGGCTGGCCGGGGCCGGGCTGGATCGCGCTGGCGGGCGGGCGGATCATCATCACCCACGGCGATGCTTTGTTGTTCGACGGCTCACCCTGGAAGCGGGAAATCCTCGTCAGCGGCGAGCGAGTGATGGAGGTGTGGAACCAGCATCCGCGCGCTGATAGAGACATTGAGGAGCGGCTGCGAGTGGCGCGGGAAATCGCCCGCCAGTTGTGCTCGCACGAGTATCCGACGGGTCGGCATTTCATCCAGCGGGCGTGGGACGCGGTGCTACCGCCGGGCCGCGCGGTGAAGATGATCGAGGCATGGATGATCCAAGGTTCGGCGGGTGCGAAATTCTGTGAGACCTATTTCCCCGAGGCGGAAGTGCTCATCATCGGCCATTTTCACCGCGAAGGTTGCTGGGTGAGAAACGGTCGGCGCATCATCAATAGCGGTTCCTTCATGGCTCCCGGCCGGGCGGACTGGGTGGAGTGGAACGCTGGCTGGCTGAGCCGCGGCGTGATCGATGAGTCACCTGAAATTTGCCGCATCGGCAAGACGCTGGATGTCTGGCGGCTCTCGGGAGAAGGGTGATTTTTCCTACATCTTGAAATCCTCGCCCAGGTAATGTTTGCGGGCGATGGGGTCGTCCACCAGTTCATCCGACGCACCTTCGAGGATCACACGGCCATCGTGGATGAGGAACGCGCGGTCGGTGATGGTTAGAGTTTCGCGAACTGAGTGGTCGGTGATGAGGATGGCCAGGCCGTCGCGATCGCGCAGCTCGCGAACGATCCGCTGGATGTCCTCGAGGGCGATGGGATCGATGCCGGCGAAGGGCTCGTCTAACATCAGCAAAGTCGGGTCCGAGCACAGCGAGCGGGCGATGGCGAGGCGGCGTTTCTCGCCGCCTGATAGAGTGATGGCAAGCGACTTGGCGAGCTTGGTAATGCCGAAGCGGGCAAGCAGATCGTGGGCGCGGTCATGGCGGTCGCTGCGGCTGAGATTCGGGCGGGTCTCGAGGATGGCGAGCAAGTTATCGAGCACGGAGAGTTTGCGAAAAATCGATTCCTCCTGCGGCAAATAGCCGAGGCCGAGGCGGGCGCGGCGGTGCATCGGCATCTTCGACAGGTCATGGCCGTTGAAACACACCGAGCCAGCGTCGGCGGGGATCAGCCCGGCGATCATGTAGAACGAAGTGGTCTTGCCCGCGCCGTTAGGGCCTAGCAGGCCGACGATCTCGCGGGGCTGGACGGTGATGGAAACGCCATCGACCACGGCGCGGCCGTTGTAGGTCTTGCGCAGTCCGTTAGCGAAGAGTACGGCAGACTCCGTGTTAGAACACGTCGAGCCGGGGGTGTGGGTCGGGGAGTGGTTGGGGGTCACGGGACGAGATTATTTCTGTTTCTGTTCGATTTTTCCGCCCATTTCCCAATGGCCTTCGGTGATGAAGCTGCCGGCATTGGGGGAGATCCGGAGCATAAGATTGGGTTCCTTGGCCCGCAGGAATCGGTTGCCTTGAAGCACCCACGGGAAGCCGCCGCTGATGAGGATCTGGTCTGCCTTGAGATTGTAGCTGAAGGTGGCACCGCTGGCTTTGATCGGCTCCTTGCTGGCATCGGTGGACTTCTGATTGAGGACAATCGCGCCGGTCGCGACGATGCGTTCGACGTCGCCGAAGTTCGCGCCGAGGTCGCCGCCGAAGCCGCCTTTGGGCTTGTCCGGTTGGTCCTTGGGTTCCTTGGCGGGCTTTTTCCCGAAGAAGATCTTCAACTCGTTAGCACCTGATAGATCGAAGCGTGGATCTTTGACTATCACGTTTTTGAGATAAACGAGGACGCCTTCATCGGGATCGAAATACATCCCGCCATCGAAGTTGATCACGGTGTCCTCGGGGCCGGGCTTGATATCGAGCGGCTTGGCAACGGCGGCTGCGGCAGCCGTGGACACGGGCGGTAAGTCGGCTTGGACGAGAAAGGCGGCGGCGGCCTTGGATGCGGCGGCGGCATCCGTTAGGTCTGCCTCCAAGCTGGCGCGGGCAGCGGCGGTGGCTGCTGCGGCGGCGGGTGCCTTTGACGCGGCATCCGCCTGGAGTGCCGTGATTTCCGCCGGGGTGACGGCGGGCGGCGGCACGGCTAACAGCGGCTGGGTGAGCAGCGCGGCGGCGCATAGCAAGGTGCTTGAGGAATTCATGGTTTTTTCGACGGGAGTTGAAGGGTGGTGGTGCCCGGGCCTAGCAGAAATCCCTGGTGCAGAAACCCGCTTTTTTTCCCGAAGGCATAGTACAGGCCGCTGCCGATGGCTTGCATGCGTTCGGACTGGATGACCACTGGATCGCGGGTGGTGATAAGCTCCGTTTTTTGATAGATGGTGGTGCTGACCAGATCGACGCGGCCTTTCGGGCTTTGATCGGGGTTAAAAAGCTCGAAGGAAACCCCGCGACCGGTGACGCGGGTGGCATCAACGAGAATCACACTTTGCGATTTCAAGACGGCGGTCAGCTTGTGATTTTCATCATAGCGGGGAAGCATCACGCCCTTGAGTTCGCTGCCGGGTGGCAGTAGGGCAAAGATTTTTTGCCAGCCACCCGAGGCATCGTCAGGCTCCGAGGCGAGGACGGGAGAAGCGAGGGCGAGAACTGTAAGAAGACGGCGCAAGGGAGTCAGTGCGATGCGTGGTGAATGGAGATCAGCTTAACTAGCAAGTCCTCGATGAACTCCAGCGGAATTTGGTTCGGGCCGTCCGACATGGCGTTCGCGGGATCGGAATGGACCTCCATGAACAAGCCGTCGATGCCGGTGGCGACGGCGGCGCGGGCGAGGACGGGTGCGAGTTCGCCATCGCCGCCGGTGGCACCGCCGAGTCCGCCGGGGCGCTGGACGGAGTGGGTGGCATCGAAGATAACGGGTAAGCCTTCTTTGCGCATCCAGTAGAGCGAACGCATGTCCACGACCAAGTTGTTATAACCGAAGGTGGTGCCGCGCTCGGTGATGAGGAAGCGCTCGCAACCGAAGGCGCGCATTTTTCCCGCGATGTTGATGGTATCGAGCGGGGCGAGGAACTGGCCTTTTTTGACGTTCACGGCGCGGCCGGTTTTGGCCGCGGCTTCTAGCAGGTCGGTCTGGCGACAAAGGAAGGCGGGGATTTGCAGCAGATCGACGTGCTCGGCGGCGATTTCCGCTTGGTCGGCGGTGTGGATGTCGGTGGTGACGGGGACGCCGAGTTGCTTGCCGATTTCGCCAAGGATGCGGCAGCCCTCTCTCACGCCGGGGCCGCGGAAGGCACCGACGGAGGTGCGGTTGGCTTTGTCGAAGGAGGCTTTAAAAATGAAATGGATGCCGGTGCGGTCGGCAATTTCCTTGAGCGAGCGGGCCATTTCCCAAGCAAAGGCTTCGGACTCCAGAGCGCAGGGGCCGAGGATGAAGAAGGGAGCCGGGCCGCCAACGGGGACGTTGCCAATATTGAAGGGGTCGAAATTCATAGAAGGTGGGAGCAAAGGTCAGTGATCGGCGGAAGCAAGCGCGGATTGGTAAAGCGGGCGGAGATTGTCGAGCGCGGTGGCGAGCAGCTTGGCCTCGGTCAGGGTGAGATTGCCGCGAGTTTTGGCCACCAGCATTTCGAGGGAGTCGATCACGGACTTGGCGGCGCGGAGGTTGATTT
>JAYVEJ010000809.1:0-6991 GCA_043748885.1 Luteolibacter sp.
CCGTTTGCCGAGGAACTTGACTTCCACCTCAGTCCCGCGCTGCCCGCCGCGCGGCTCGATCAGGTGGAGCTCCGGCGAGAACGCGACAAGCGGGGTGAGTAGGGCGAGGAAAATGGAGAGGGTGGATTTCAAAGAAAAACAATTTGGAGTTTTTTAACGGCAGATGAACGCAGATAGACGCAGATAAGAGAAGAGGTTGAGAGTTTTGAGTTGAGGATTGAGGGCTGAGAAACAGCTAGAATCGCGAATCCACAACTCTTGTTACTTTTCTTCATCAACGTTCATCTTCTTTCATCTGCGGTTCAATTTTCTGTTTCTGAAATCGAGGACACACGCCCGTTTCGCTAACAACGCATCCAGCACCTGCCCACCGGCGACGATTTCTATCGGGCGATTGCCGGGCGACATCAGCTCGGTCTCGGCGTTGATCCCTAGCTGATGGTAGAGCGTGGTCGCGAGGTCGGCGACGCTCACGCCATCGGTATCGACCTCGCCGCCGAGGGCGTCGGACGCGCCGTGGACGTAGCCTTGTTTCATGCCGCCACCGGCCAGCAGGGTGGAAAATACGCGCGGCCAGTGGTCGCGACCGCCGGTGGCATTGATCTTGGGACTGCGGCCAAACTCGGTGGTGACCATCACCAGCGTCGATTCTAACATCCCGCGCCGGTCGAGGTCGCGGATGAGCGCGGCGATGGCCTTGTCGGTCTGGGGAAGCTCCTTTTGGATGTTGCCCTTGAGGTTGTCATGGTGATCCCAGCCGCCAGCAGTTAGGGAAACGAACCGCACGCCACCCTCGATAAGGCGGCGGGCCAACAGCATCCGTTGGCCGGCGGCGGTGCGCCCGTATTCGTCCTTGAGGGCGTCCGGCTCGGACTTGAGATCGAATGCTTCGCGGGCTTTCTGTGAAGAAATGAGATTGTAGGCGTGCTGATAGAAAGCGTCCATCGAGTCGATGGCATCGCTTTCCTCCAGCGTGCGGAAATGGTGGTCCACCGTTTCTAACAACGATCTGCGGCGTGCGAAGCGGGCGTCGTCCACGCCCTTGGGCAGGTTCAAGTCGCGGACCTGAAAATCTCCCTGCGCCGGGTCCGAGCCGAGCGCGAAGGGACCGAAGGCGGAGGACAGATAGCCGGAGTTCGCGTATTCGTTAGGGACGGCTGGCACGCAGACATACGGCGGCAGATCATTGCGCGATCCCAGCTCGTGGGAGATCACCGAGCCGATGGATGGATACTCTAACGCCGGCGAACATGTTATGGGTGCCGCGCTCGTGGGCCGCCTCGCCGTGCGACATCGAGCGGATGAGCGTGATCTTGTCGGCGATCTGCGCGGTTTCCTTCATCAACTCGCCGAACTGGATGCCGGGAATTTTCGTGTCGATGGCCCCGAATGGCCCGCGATATTCGGCGGGGGCGAAGGGTTTGGGATCGAAGGATTCCTGATGGGCGAGCCCGCCGGGGAGGAAAATGTGGATGATGCCCTGCGCCACCGCGTCGTGTTTGGCAAAGGATTTCGTGTCGCCTAATGCTTGGTTGCGGAGGAACTGCGGCAAGGTGAGGCCGATCCCACCTAGCAGACCGACGTAGAAAAACTCGCGGCGCGACGAGTAGCGCTCAAGGGGATTGCCGGGGCATTTGGGAATCATGGCGATGGCGGGATGAAGGATGGATTGACTCGCCCAGCCGATACGACCGCGCGCTCGGGTTCTGTTCAAAAAGGATTGGCGTGGATGGATTGGTAGCCTAGGAAGGGCGGCGATGGAAGTGCCGCGCGCCGATGGATTGATACCGGGGAAGCTGATCGGACGTGGCGGCTGCGGGCGCGTTTTCGCGACAAAGGACTCAGTCGGCGCGGAGTGCGCGGTGAAGTTTTTCGAGGAAAAGGCGATCTCGCGTCAGCTTCTTGAAAAAATGACGGCGCGACTAACAACCGGCGGCTGGCCCTCCGGCGTGATGCCAGTGGCCGCAGCAGACTTCAAATCGCTGCAGCCGTTCTGGCTCATGCCGCTGGTGGCGGGTCTCGCTGACGAGTCCGATCCGACTCCACGCAATTTACAAAATTTGCTGCGCGAGCACCCTGGGACGGGTTCGTGGAAACTCGTAAGATCGCTCGCCCGCGCCCTCGCGCGGATGCACCAGCGGCGAGTCGCGCATGCGAATCTAAAGCCGGGAAATGTCTTCATCGACGCCGACGGGGAAGTTCTGCTGAGTGACTGGGCGATGGGCAACGTCCCAGGCACTCGGCATTTTACCTTCACTGACGCAGTGCTCTATCAGCCACCCGAGCAGCTCCGGAATCCAGCCGACTACCTGGACGAGGCGGGCTACCGCTGGGATGTTTTTTCGTTCGGCGTGATGGCCTATCGAATTCTAACTGGCAAGTTTCCTCGTTGTCACGACACGTTCAATTTCGTCGCGCCGCCACCCGGCGAGCCGTGCAAGGACGGCATCCAGGCGGACCTTGGAAAAATCGCCAAGAACCTTGAAGCTCGCCCCGCCGTGATTTGGCCGGAAGCGGCGAGCAATCCGCTGGAGGTCGCGTTTCGCGAATGGATCGACCACTGCCTGCCACTCGATCCGCTGGAACGCCCGGCCACCATGATGGAGGTGGTGGCAGGCTTCGAGCTATTGGAAAACCAAGCGGCTGCGGCGGCGGAGCGGGAGGGTTTGATGGACCAGCGGCGGCACGCGGAACGGCGCGGGTGGCGGGCGTTGTTTTTCGTCGGAGTCGCCACCACCGTCGCCGTGGTGCTCGGTTGTTTGTGGCTGCTAACAGACAGACAACTTTTGAAGGAACGCACCGAGCGCGACCGAGAAACTCAGTCGCTCAAGTCCGCCGTGGACAGCGCCATTTCTGCCGGGGCAGATGCGAAGGCGAAAATGGCCGCAGCCCAGCAGGCACAGGCTTACGAGCAGGAAATGTCCCTCGCGCGGCTGGAAGCGTCGCGGCTGATAGGCGACCGCTTATTTGCGTGGGCGATGGAAAAAGGCAACCGGCTGTTGCCGCCACTCGATGGCCGGGAATTGCGCTTGAAACAGCTCGAGCGCTACTTCGAGGACTTTCTAACACGCACTGCCGAAATCGCCGCGCTCGCCGATGAGCGGGCGCGGATCCGTTTGCAGTTGTCGGAAATTTCACTCGCCGCCGGCGATGCTCCAGCCGCCAGTAAACGCCTCGCTGAATCCCTGACCGCATGGGCCGGGCTGCCGCTGGACGCGGAGCTAAAATTCCGGCTAGCGAACCACTCACTCCTGCTAGCCTTGGTCCGCCAAGCCAATGCCGATCCTGAGGCAGAGCTGGCATTCGTCGCCGCGCGCAAGGCTCTAACGGAGGTGCCGCAGACCGAGGTCGATGCCGACCGCCTGAACCAACTTCTCGCCATTCTGGATTTCCACGAAGCGAAAATACTAGCAGCCCGCGGCGAGGACGCCAAAGCCCTCGAACAATTGCTGCACGCCACCCAGACGCTCAACCGCATCGCCGACCAGCGGCCGGACGCTGCCATCCTCCGCTCCGAGCTGGCCGGCTGTTATCTATCATCTTCGACGATTCTCGAAGGCATGGGCAAACTCGGAGACGCCCGCGAGCTGCGAGTGCTCGCGGTGGTCGAGTTGGTGAAACTTCTTAAAGACCAGCCCGATGATTTCGCGCTGCGGTTAGAACTGGCCGGCTGCTACAGCGCCACCGCCGAGTCCGCCATGCTTTCCGGCGACATCGTCGGGGCGGAGTCGATGTCCAAGGAAGCGATGAAATTTCTGGATCAGCTCGTCGTTGAGCAACCGGACAATGCGGAGGCCGTTGCTAGGAAAGCCTCGCAACTCGGCCTGCGAGCTGGAATCCAGCGCGACCGAGGACTTTCCGCTGAGGCGCTGAAGGACTACGAAGAAGGCATCCGCATGCTCGAAGCGATCCGCGCCTCGGCCCCCGGTAATGCACTGGTGTCCTATCGACTTGCCCTGCTGTGGTGGCAAAAAGGCCGCATGTTAGGCATGGCCGGCCAACGCCAAGAGGAAATTTCCCTCATCCAAAAAGCCCGCGACTTGCTCGCCAAGTTAGAATCCGGCCCCGCGTCTAACGGCCCACGTCCCGAGCAACTTCAAAGCTCAGGAGCCTACCTGCTAGGCGACCTCGGCCACGCCCTGCAACTCGCCAACCGCAAGGACGAATCCAGCCGCGCCTTCACCGACGCCGTGGCCCTGTGGCAGCGCCTGTTAGCCTCCCGCCCCCGCAGCGAGGAATACAACGAAGCCCTAGTCTGGTGCCGCCAGCGACTGGATGATTTGAAATGACCCGGAGTGCTGGAAGCTCTGCTCCAGCCCCGGCAGATGGAAGCTCTGCTCCATGCGGCGCGGAGCTTCTTCCTCTTCCTATCCGCTAGAAGAGCTCCGCGCCCCATCCAGCAGAGCCGGAGCTACCTCGGCGCGAGCAGAGCTTCGCGCACTCCGGAGTGCGGCAGCTCTGCTGCCGCCCGCGGCAGATGGAAGCTTTCCTCCATGCGGCGCGGAGCTCTTCGCGTTCCATGCCACGGGCGCGTGCAAAGCTTCACCCAGAATTGTGATCGAGAAATTCTCACAATTCGCCTCAAGTCGTGACCGTCCTTACGGCGCGGAGGGTGTGTCCGGCGGCTAGGGTTTCTTCGACGAAAGCGAGGAAGCCACCGGCAGGTCGGCAGGGAATGACGTCGAAGGGAACCAGCAGATTTTGGAGATGAAGGCGTTCCAGATACTCCAGCGGCGAAGCTTCCCACAGGTGGAAACGGCGGGCATCTTGCGCGGAGGAAACCAACGCCAACTCGATGCCAGGACTGAGGCCGAAGACACCGTTGCGAGTGACTTTGAAATAGCGGTCAGTGACCTCGTCATGAAACAACTCATGCTCTTGTCCACCTTGGACGACTTTCGCCGGAAGACCTGAGGCATCTAGCAGGAGACCCAGACAATCTGCCCATTGATAGAGCTTTTCCTTCTGCTAGGCGAGAGTGGGCGACCCACATGCTCCGCCATTTGCCGATAGGCTTCCTTGGAGGAAATCGAGCGCCGCGAGGATAAGATCCTTTCCATCCTCTCCGCGCTGATGAGCGGGCGGACGGGGATCTGGGGGGCTGGGTTCACTTTCACTGATCATGACGTTAGCCGGGGCGGCGGAAGGGGACAAGCGGCGTTTCACACAGGCCGCGACCGCTGGAGGGAAGCGAGAATCCTGATAGGGGGGAAGGGGAAAAGTCAGGACAAGCTTGCTGCTAACTTTTTCACCTCCCAAGGGCTTTACCTGCGGGGGGATCTCACTAACTTCACCCGCAGCACGGCAACATGGCGGACACTGAAAAACTCGACACCTTGCAATCGGTGGAACTCGCGGAAGGCGTCGAAATCCGCTTGCGGATGGCCGGGCCGATGCTGCGGGCGGGAGCCTATCTGATCGACTTACTGATCCGTGGGGCGGTGTTGTTAGTCGGTGGAATCACGGTGAGCGTCGCGGGCATCGCCATCGGCGGCAAGGTCGCGGGCGGGGTGATGTTGCTGGCGTGGTTCCTGATGGATTGGCTCTATCCGGTGTTGTTCGAGGCGGGACGACGCGGTGCCACGCCGGGGAAACGGGCGCTGGGACTGCGGGTGGTGCAGGCTACCGGCTCGCCGATCACGCTCGGCCAAGCGGTGGTTCGGAATTTCCTGCGCTTTATCGATGGCATGCCATTTTTTACTTACTGCTTCGGGCTGACGAGTTGTCTGGCGACCAAACGTTTCCAACGGTTAGGCGACCTGGCGGCGGGCACGGTGGTGATTTACGACCGGATGCCGCCGCTGCCGGTGATCGCCATGCCGCCGCCGATCACGGCGGTGCCGCTGCCCGTCGGTCTAACCGCCAAGGAAATGCGGGCGCTGGCTTTGTTCCGCGAACGGGCTGGGTTGTGGTCGGACGGTCGGCGGGCGGAGATCGCGGATCAGGCTGCGGTGCTGAGTGGGGCGACCGGCGCGGCAGGTGTTAGCCGGCTGATGGCGATGGCGCATTGGGTCCAAGAGAAAAGGGGGGAGCGATGAGGCAGAGGAATAGAACCACTGATTTCACTGATTTCCTGATTGTAGAAAGACAGTTAGGTGAATTCATTCTTCAATCAGTGTCTTCAGTGAAATCAGTGGTTTTTCTTCACGATGAATTTCAAAATGGAGGGTCGCAGACATGACTTCCGGCGATTTCGAGCACAAGAACATGGCGCGTTGGGCGGAGTATGAGTTGCTGGTAGCGCTGATGGAAAAAGGCAAGGCCGGGCCGGACGCGGAGAAACTGCCGCGCTTGTTCCGCGAGTTGAGCTTGGATTTAGCGCTGGCGGAATCGCGGATGTATGGGGCGCAGGTCACCGAGCGCTTGAATGAATTGGTGATCCGTGGCTACGAGTTAATCTATCAGACGCGGCGCGGCAGTTGGGGAAATGTCGTGACTTTCGTGGCAGCCACGTTTCCGCAAACGGTGCGCAAGGAGTGGCGCTTGTTCTGGCTTTGCAACGCGGTGTTCTGGCTGCCGTTCTTCGCGCTGCTGCTCTCTGCCGAGCATGACATCCGCTGGATCCAGGCGGTACTCGGCGCAGATGGGATGGCCTCGATGGAGCAAATGTATGGGGGCAAAGAACAACAACTCAGCCATTTGCGATCCGAGTATGGCTCTAACTTTATGATGTTCTGTTTCTATATCTATAACAACGTGGCGATCGACTTCCGGATCTTCGCGGGTGGTATGGCGGCGGGCGTGGGCACTTTGTTTTTCCTGCTTTTCAACGGTCTGCATATCGGCGCGGCGGCCGGTTACGCGGACCACGCGTGCAAGCCGGAATCGTTCTGGTCGTTCGTCGCCGGGCACTCGTCATTTGAATTGTTAGGCATGGTGGTTTCCGGGATGGCCGGGATGAGGCTCGGCTTGGCGATCCTGCGGCCGGGGCGCTTGCCGCGGGTGAGAGCGCTGGTGGAAGCCTCGAAACAAGCACTGCCGCTGATCTACG